>CAYJFX010000028.1:0-21244 GCA_964369735.1 uncultured Treponemataceae bacterium | reverse complement strand
GAAAGTCCTTGTTTTCTTCTGCTCCAAAAAACTTCTTAAAGGCAAAGTCTACCTTAGGAGAGATTATCTCTTGCCCCTCTTGTAGGCGGTATACAAAGTCTGGAATGTTTATGTGCATAAAAGAGCCTCCTTAAAAACATCGTTAGGAAAAAAACCTATACTATAGTTATAGTGTTTTTTGTGAGAAAAAATAGAGAATTTGATAATTTTTGAAGGATCTTTTTGAGAAAAAGTGACTTTTCCTGTCATTGCTTGAGCGAAGCCTTTGTCATCCTGAGAGAAGTCGAAGGATCTTAGCCGCTGATGAGCAGGATGTAAAGGATGGGTTACGTGCAAGCAAAGGCGCGAACAAGTGTCCGAGCGCTCGTTGTGTTAAAGCCGTAGTGTCCGACGAATCGGACACTACGGAAACTGTTTTAATTATGGTAAATGTACCTAGTCTGCTAACTTTGCGGTATACGTGCCTGCTACGGCTTTACCGTCAACTACAGGTATGGTTGCACTTTCACTTCCATCTTCTGCAACCCACATACCGGGATATGCATGGTACACTCCAGCCCTTGGCTTTATTTGATCTGAGACAATTTGGGTTAGTTCACTACCAACTGTTACACTTTCAAGAGATACGGTTGCAAAGATACTATCCATCCATGATGGTATTTTTGATGTATCCCAACCATTTAAATTTAGATTATCAATTCCAGAGCCCCAGAACATATATTGCATATCAGTCACATTCGAGATATCCCAACTACTCAAATCTAAATCGGTAAGTGAACCATCAAAATAAAACATATAGCCCATGTTCGTTACATTTGAGGTATCGAGATATTGTAGCCCAGTAATAGTATCAAGTGCTCTTGCACTAAATTCATTAGAACTATCTGAAAACAATGCATGCAAATTATCCTCTGGAATAATTTTTGCACCGTTTGTGGTGGTAATGTGTATTTCGGTTATGCTATCACGGTTATCATCGGTTACTACTGCATCTAAGGCAGATTTTAATGTTGTGCCATTAGGGTCTGGGCTTAGGGTAACAACAGTACCAACTATGCTTGCACTCAGTTTTGTAACAATGGTTTCATAGTTTGCGCTAATGGTTACATTGCTTGCAGGCATGGTAAAATTTGTTTCACGCATGGTATTGTCTGCAATAGTGCCTGCTGTTGCACTCCAACTTTCAAAGCGGTAGTCGTCTCCTATTTGGTTTGTTGTGAGAGAAACCGTTGCCCCTTCTGCATACTGTGCGCTACTCCTTTGCCCTGGGGACGGCACATCTTCAAGAGTGAGTGTATAAAGCTGTGCACCGGAATTTGCAATGTTTACTGTAGCACTTGCACTTCTGCTTGTATTTTGCACTGAAGTTGCTCTAACAGTAATTTGAGTTGCGGTTTCTCCTGCATTAACATTTAATAAGCCACTTGGGCTAATAGTTGTTCCTGCACTATGTCCTGAAAGTGTCCATGTGAAGGTAAAACCGCCCTCGGGTGGGTAGAGTCCATCTACAGTTGCAGTAAACTGTTGGCTGTTTCCCTTTGCAACGGTTGCACTTGTTGGCGTAATGGTTACGCCGTTTACTACCGGTGGTTTGTTGGTAACATTTGCTGTAATGGTTACATTTTGGGCTGGCATAAGAAAGCTTGTTTCGTTTGCGTTTTTATCAGCAAAGATAACATCTTCTGTGCTTGCGCTCCAGCTGGTAAATGTTTGGTGGTCGGGTGTTGTTGCTCTAACAGTTACCCTTGTTCCTGCATCGTAGCTTCCGCTACCACTTCCGCCTACAACTGTTACGGTGTAGTCACCGCTTGGTGCGACTTCGGGTTTTGGCGTGTCGTTTGGACAGCCCACTACTAAGCCAAGCACGAGGGCTAGGCTTACCAATAAGGTTAGTTTTTTCATTTTGATAATCTCCTTTTAAAATGAAATTGTGATTTAAATATAAAAAAACCGCAAAAATTCTGCCCTTTGGGCATACTTTTTGCGGTTCTATTAGCAGAGATATGTTTTACTGTAGTGTTTTTATTTAGGAATAGTTGTAACGAATAGAATAGAATAGAATAGAATAGAATAGAATAGAATAGAATAGAATAGAATACCCGCGGGTTTTTATCCTTGTGTGTTTCTATCTTTTGTAAGTATAGCATGTTTTGCATATTCCGTCCACTATTCCGTTTTTATTCATGCGAACACAAAAGGATTCGCATGTTACTGGTTTTGCAATTGTATCACGAGAATTTTAGTTTGTATATGTGCCAAATGGCTCATTTTTAGGGTGTTTGGGAGGTGTAGATAGTGGGAGATTCTTCAGGGTTGCAATGTAGCAGCCAACCTGTGTGTTGGCTGCTACATTGGGAAACTAAAATAACAGAGCTACTTTTCTCACGCAAGCCCTTGACGCTCTTTGTGTAATATGATAGTATAATAATCCAGTCTTACGGAATGGCCGAAAGGGGGTGAACACATATGGCACACATCACTATTGATGATTCTGAAAACCTAGAAAAAGCTATCAAACGCTTTAAGCGCATGGTTGAAAAAGAAGGAATTATTCGCGAGTACAAAAAACGCGAGTACTACGAAAAGCCCTCAACAATTCTTAACAGAAAGAATAAAACCCTTCAACGTAAGTTAATGAAGAAAAAACGAAGTACTAAAAATACTCGAAGCGCTTACTAAAATGAAAACTATTATTAAAGCTTCGGCCTTTGCGTCGAAGCTTTTTTCTTACCAAAATTGCTGTCTCTCCCTCTTTTTTCTACTACTCTTATCTTCCTGTACAAGCGTTCAAAAAAACCAAGACGAGAATCTTCACCCTGCATTTAATTACACTTCAGTGCAACAAGAAAACCTTGTGTATCATATTACAACAATACAATTAAATCACCCAGAGATATCTATTGGGGCCACCACACCTGTATATAACAGCATGTATACAACTCTAGGAGAAACAACAAAGAGCTTCGCAAAAAAAACAGGCGCATACCTTGCAATAAATGCATCTCCATTTTCCTACCCAGCTACAAGATTATCTTCCAAAAGAACTATCGAAGGTGCATATATTCACAGCGGAGTTCTTGCATCCCCTGCAAACAGCAATTACGCAGCCCTGTGTTTTACAAAAGAAAAAAAAGCCTATATTGCACATAGCCAAACAGAAAACGAACTACAAAATGCATATTTTGCCTTTGGAGGGTTTTGGTCAATACTAGAAAATGAAACAATATATGATTTTAAAGATATAAAAGATGCTCGTACGGCGGTAGGGATAAGTGAAGATGGGTTTATGCTATACATATTGACTGTAGAAAAAAACAGTAAAAGCCGAGGATTAAGCTTTATGGAGTGTGCGCAGATTCTTAAAAACAGTGGCGCAAGCACTGCCCTACAACTAGATGGGGGAAACTCAACAAGTCTTATCTTCCCTACTCTACCTCCCCAATCAGTATATTCACGCAGAAAAGTTGCAAATAATATAGCGTTTTTTGTCGACAAAAAAGACTAGCATATACCACTTATTGTTTTTATTTTATCATTATTGTCTTGACCATTTAGGGAATATCAACTATCATGAAGTTATGGCTGTCATTACGACTCAACAAATAAACAATTACTACGATTTATATCGTGATACAAATATTATTTTCTCTAGAGAAATTCTAAAAGTTTTACGTATTGATCCGAGGCAAATTTATATTAAATGCAGTGGTTCTCAATGGGCATGCATCATTAATTCAGCTTCACTTTTAGCTGCAAAAATAATTGTTGGCACAAAAGGTGGGGCCTATGCAGCCATTCAAAAAATAAACACACCAGTAAGCTTACGATTTTACTTTAATGATGCTTATGGAAAGCCAATGAGCTTATTTGTAAATGCTAAAATCACTGATGTACAAGCATATATGGACTCTGCTGATTTAGCAATTGCAACCCTTGAATATAATGGAAAGCCACCCGATGATTTAATAGTAGCCCTAGGAGGCCTCTTAGAAGCTAAGAGTAATTACGCAAAGCGCTCTGAAGAACGTATCCCAATTACCCCCGATTCTATGAGACGGCTAAACTTAGCAAAAAAAGAAACGCTTGTGTTTATCGACAAAGTCCCTAGAAACTGCATTGTTAGAGACCTTTCATTTTGCGGTGCAAAAGTTTTAATGATGGGAATACCTCAATTTTTGCAAAACAAGCAAACTGCATTGCGATTAGTATTCGAAGACCCTACCGAAACACTTGATATCCACGGACTTGTAGTACAAGTTGAAAATATTGAAGGGCGAAAAGACTTAGTGGCCTTTTCAATGAAATTTGCTGAAGAGACTATTCCTATTTCGTATAAGCTACATATCAATAAGTATCTCACTTCATTCCGTAAAAAAATGCTTAACGCAAATGATGGAACTGAGTATAGTGATGAAGCAAGCTCACAAGTTGTTATTGAAGATCCAAATCAACTGCCACAAGAGAAGAGTGCTGCAGCTGAAACAAAAGCAGAAGAACCAAATGCAGATGGCGAACAAGCTACGAACACTACAGAAGCGAGCAAATAATGAACACTACTAATCCCCTTGACAGTTTGGTTTTTATTTCACTACCAGAAGATTTTGTTGGAACAAACTCAAATTTTACTCTTGACCCTACCGTAAGGCTCCCTGTACAAACAGAATCGCATGATAAGGATACGAGCGCTTTTAACCTTGAAAATCTCACGTGGGAGCAAATTCTTTCAGGAATACTAACGGTTCTTGCATACGATAAAAAAAATGCTAATAAAGAATATTATCGCTCACTTTTGCTCGCAGCAAAGCCTAATATTAAACAAGAATTAACAGATGCCGCAATTTTAAAAGCAAAAAATGAAGACTTTGATATTGCAGAAGAAATATTTTTAGCCCTTCAAGGTATTGACCCCAATGACATGGCGAACACTTTAAATATGGCACTCTTTTTTGATCAAAGGGCAGATTCATATAGAAGATCAAGCTTATTCGAAGATGCTGATGCATATGATGATACTGCTTTTCATTACTATAAACAAGTTATGGAAAGTGAAGACCTCATTCCTGATGCTTTTTTCAACGCTGGGTTTTTCTTCTTAAAGCAAAAAAATTTTTCACGCACAAAAGAATGCTTTGAAACATACGTTGCCCTCACTGCAAACCTAACTGAAGAACAAATTGGTAAAAGCGGCGACTATAAAAGAGAAAGAGCCCAAGAAATTATTAACGACATAGAAAAAAGAAATCTTGATGATGAACTTTTTAAAAGTGCCTATGATTTTATTTCAATGGGAGAAGAAGAAAAAGGCTTAGAAGCAATTCGCTCATTTATAGAAAAAAACCCCTCTGTTTGGAATGCATGGTTTATGCTCGGTTGGGCACTTCGCCGTTTAGAGCGTTGGGAAGATGCAAAGGCTGCCCTCGAACAGGCTATTTCATGCGACGGGGCAAATACTGACACCTATAATGAACTAGCAATATGCCTTACCGAACTCGGAGATTTTGCAGGCGCCAAAAACTACCTTTCAAAAGCAATGCAATTAGAAAGTGAAAACACTAAAATAATGTCTAATCTTGGGTATTTAGCGCTCAAAGAAGGAAATTTTGAGGAAGCTCGACTCTTTTTCCTTGCTGTATTAGAGTTTGACCCTAACGATAAAATTGCCCAAGAAATGCTCAAAAGCATTGAAGAAATGGAATCGTAAAACTTCACACATTTTTTATTTTTTCTCATTCTACGCTTGAATAAGTGTTGCATATCGTATATTCTATATGAATGGATGAAATATTAGATTTATTACAAGAAAACGCACGTTTATCTGTAGATGATATTTGTGCTATGACAAACAAAACATTTGATGAAGTAAGCGCTACCATTAAAAAACTAGAAAACGATGGTGTTATATTAAAGTATGCGGCAGTTATTAATCACGAAAAAGTTGATTCTAGAAAAGACCTTGTGAGAGCAGAAATTGAAATACAGGTAACCCCAGAACGTGAACATGGTTTTGATGCAATTGCAGAGCGCATATATCGCTTTCCTGAAGTTAAGTCTCTGTATTTGATGTCGGGAGGATATGACTTAAAAGTAACTATAGAAGGAACAAGCCTTCAAGAGGTTTCGTTTTTTGTTGCCAGAAAGTTATCTACGATAGATGGTGTTAGAAGCACAAAAACAACTTTTATGCTCAAAAAATACAAAGAAAATGACATTGTATATGTAGATGAAAAAACTGACCGCAGACAAGGAGTCAGCGCGTGAGTACTCTTGAAAATACAAGAAGTGATAAACTTTCATCAACCATTACCTCTATTCCACCCTCAGGAATTAGAAAATTCTTTGACCTTGTTATAGGAAGGGATGATATTATATCTCTCGGTGTTGGTGAGCCCGACTTTCCTACCCCATGGAGAATTCGAGAAGAAGCCTTTTATCATTTGGAACAGGGGCACACTTCATATACATCAAACTGGGGACTCACTGAGCTGCGAGAAGAAGTTGCAAAGTACCTTGAAAAATATAACCTGCACTACAGCGCCAAAGATGAAATTCTTATTACGATTGGGGTCTCAGAGGCTATAGATGCCGTTCTAAGGGCAATACTAAACCCTCAAGATGAGATAATTATTTGTGAGCCATGTTATGTATCATATCAACCGCTTGCAGAAATTTGTAATGCAAAACTTATTCACCTCGACACAAGTATACATGGTTTTTACCCAACTGCAGAGCAAATTGAAAAAGCAATTACGCCAAAAACAAAGGCTTTAATGATTTGCTCTCCAAGCAATCCTACTGGCAAAATGATACCAAAGGATGAGCTAGAGCGCATTGCAGAGGTTGTCAAAAAACATCAAATATGGGTTCTCAGTGATGAAGTGTACTGTGAGCTTGTATACGATAACAATGAACATGTTTCAATAGCCTCTTTTGATGGCATGAAACCATACAGCGTAGTATTAAACGGTTTTTCAAAAGCCTTTGCTATGACAGGGTGGCGTATTGGATATGTATGTTGCCCGCCAGACCTAATGGAGCAAGTGCATAAATTGCATCAATACTCATCAATTTGCGCTCCCATTATGAGTCAATACGGTGCAGCAGAAGGACTTCGCTCTGGAGCTCCAGAGGTTGAAAAAATGCGTATTTCCTACCAGCAACGGCGAAACCTCATGTCGAAGCGCTTAAAGGAAATAGGTCTCCCAGTGGTAGAGCCAGATGGGGCTTTTTACCTCTTTGTAGATATCCGCTCTACAGGCTTAACGGCAGAAGACTTTGCTGCAAAGTTAATCAATGATTATCAAGTAGCCGTAGTCCCTGGAACAGTATTTGGTGCAGGGGGCGAAGGGTTTGTTAGGTGCTGTTACGCAACCGATATAAACAAGATAAAAGAAGCCTTAGAACGAATAGGAAACTTTGTTTTAAGCTTAAAAAAATAACGTAAAAGGTGTTTTATTCATAAAACACCTTTTTTGTGGCTTTGCCTTATTATTATTGTGATTTATTTCACAATAATAATATTTTTTTCTCATTTTTTACAGCAAAACGTTTGTTTTTTATTGATTAGTTCTTTAAAATATCATACAATACAATTATTAATGTGATTTTTTTCACAATAGGGGTGAAAATGATTCCTAATCCTACAAAGAAGCGTCTTATTCAACTTTCTAGGCTATTAACCCAAGTTAAGGCTTCGGTAATAAGCTCGGTAGACATTGAAGCCTTAAGCGGATGGAAAGATACAACCGTTCGAAAGGATATTTCATATGTCTTAAAAGAACACCCTGTTAAAAGTGCTTCAAATGGGTATGCAAAAGAAGAACTTCTAGAAGCAATCCGTGTAACACTACAAGAAAACAGTGAAAAAAAACGCTGTTGCATAGTGGGCTTAGGAAAAATTGCTCAAGCCTTAATTCAATCGAAGGACATAGACGAGTCAGAGTTTCTTCTTATTGCAGGCTTTGATGAAAGTATTAATAGGGTTGAAACAATGAATGCTCCTTTTTCACTTTTTGCACTAAGCAAACTAGAGAGCACAATTAGTGAACTAGATATTGACTACGCCATTCTTGATGTGGATGACAATAATGCAAGCGAGGTAGCAACAAGGCTCACCGCCTGTGCTATAAAAGGCATTGTAAATTATACCAATGCCATTCTTCCAGTGGGAGAAAAAACAAAGGTTGAAAATGTTTCGGTTATTGCAGCACTGCAAAACCTTGCATATTAAAAAAATGGAGACAAAAAAAATGAGAGTACACAATTTTTCAGCAGGACCATCTTGCCTTCCAGAAGATGTATTAAAAGATATTCAAAAAGAGATCCTAGATTGTAATGGAACAGGACAAAGCGTGATGGAAATGAGCCACCGCTCAAAACCATTTGAATCAATTATAGCAGAAGTTGAATCAAGTTTGAGAAAGCTCATGAGTATTCCAGACAACTATAAGGTTCTTTTTTTACAAGGGGGAGCAAGCACTCAGTTTGCAATGATTCCATTAAACTTAAAAAAAATTGGAAAAGCTGCATACATAAACACTGGTGTGTGGGCTAAAAAAGCAATTGGAGAAGCAAAAAAGTATATTGATGTAGATGTCATTGCAACAGGAGAAAACACGGGCTTTTTAGAAATTCCTAAAGTGGATACCATCGAAGGCGAATATGACTATGCTCATATTACGCTCAATAATACCATCATGGGAACGCTCTTTGAAACCTTACCAAAAATGGGAAAGCGAAGCGATGGCACAGACGTACCATTAACTGCCGATATTTCTAGTTGTATATTATCTGAGCCATTAGACGTTTCAAAGTTTGGTCTACTATATGCAGGAGCGCAAAAAAACTTAGCCCCTGCAGGTGTAACACTCGTAATTATTCGAGATGATTTAATAACTGACCCCTCTTTTGATTTTACCCCAACAATGCTCAGCTAC
This sequence comes from uncultured Treponemataceae bacterium, assembly GCA_964369735.1. Classification (GTDB taxonomy): domain Bacteria; phylum Spirochaetota; class Spirochaetia; order Treponematales; family Treponemataceae; genus CAYJFX01. The sequence goes on along the minus strand of CAYJFX010000028.1, from coordinate 12,311 downwards.
AAAATTCATGTCGAGGGTGAATCAATGTATAATACACCTCCCTGCTGGAGTATTTATGTAATGGGCAAGGTTCTTTTATGGATTGAAAAAAATGGCGGTGCAGAGGGAATGAAAAAGAGAAATGTAGAAAAGGCCCAAAAATTTTATGATTATCTCGACAAGAGCCCTTACTATAATGCTCCTGTGGAACTACATAGCCGCTCTTTAATGAATATTCCTTTTTTAACTAGTGAAACAGATGATGAAAAGGCAAAGGCTTTAAACAAATTATTTGTTGCAGAAGCTGAAAAACGAGGCCTCATGAATCTTGCAGGGCATCGCTTGGTTGGCGGCATGAGGGCTTCTATGTACAACGCAATGGGAATTGATGGCATAAACGCTTTAATTGATTTTATGGAAGAATTTGCAAAGAAAAATTTAGTATAAGAATATACCCGCAGATTACGCCGATTTATGGGATTTTATTGAAAAAAACTACAAATAAACTGTGTTAAAAGAGCAGATTGATAAACACCCATATATATACTATTTTGCTTTTAGGGCTTTGTGGTATTTTGAAAGTTATTCTTAAATGCAACAAAAATAATCTGTGTAATCTGTGTAATCTGCGGATAAAAAAAACTGTAAGGAGTAACACAATGTACAAAATACAAACTTTAAACAAGATATCAGCAAAGGGCTTAGACGAATTTGACCGTGAGTATTATGAAATTGCATCAGAAATATTAAACCCAGATGCAATACTCGTGCGCTCTGGAGATATGCATAACCTAGAAGTACCCAAAACCCTCAAAGCCATTGCACGAGCCGGGGCAGGAACAAATAACATACCTATTCCTCAAATGAGTGAAAAAGGTATTGTGGTTTTTAACACTCCAGGAGCAAATGCAAATGCAGTAAAAGAGCTTGTTGTGGCGGCTTTGTTCTTTTCAAGTAGGCCTATTTTGCAAGCACATGAATGGGCAAAAACATTATCTGGAAATGGGGCAAACATTCCTGACATGGCAGAAAAGGGCAAGTCACAATTTTCTGGTCCCGAAATAAGAGGCAAAACTCTTGGCGTAATAGGATTAGGGGCAATCGGTGCAAAGGTAGCAAATACCGCATCTGAACTTGGAATGAAGGTTATTGGTTTTGACCCCTTTATTTCTGTAGATAGTGCCTGGGCTTTAAGCCGCTCAATTAAAAAAGCTGAAAGCCTCGACGCTCTCTTGTCAAAATCAGATTACATCACCCTACACCTACCCCAAACGGCAGAAACAAAGGCGCTCATAAATGCAGATAGAATTGCATCTATGAAAAAAGGTGTGCGCGTATTAAATTTTTCTCGCGGTGGACTCGTAGTAAATGATGATATGGTTAGTGCATTAAAAGATGGAAAAATAGCTTGTTTTGTAAGTGATTTTACCGATGAAGACCTTTTACAAGCCCCCAATGTAATTTGCCTACCTCACCTTGGGGCATCAACACCAGAAGCCGAAGAAAACTGTGCGGTTATGGCAGTAAACCAAATTCGTGACTTTTTGGAAACAGGAGCTATTATTAATTCTGTAAACTTCCCTAAGTGCAAAATAGATGAGCCGATTCCAACAAATGGAACACGGTTGGCAATTTCAAATAAAAATGTTCCAAACATGGTTGGACAAATTACGACCGTTTTAGCTGAAGCAAAGCAAAATATTTCTTCTATGGTTAATCATAACAGAGATGATATTGCATATAACCTCATTGATATAGAAGGCCTTGTTGACCAAGAAACACTGGAAAGGCTACAAAATATTGAAGGTATTATTAATGTTCGCTCTATGACAGCGGCTGAATAGTTTATTCTGTAAAAATGTAATGGCTGTGTTTTTTTTGAAATGCAGCCTTAAATTTTTCTTTATATTCATTTGAGTAATGCTGTAAAATACTCCAATCACTTTCAAAATCAGGATATAAAAAGCCAACAATATTTTTGCAATCTTTAATTCGTCTGGCTACATGCACCATGGCCGAAGTAAAGCTTTCAAAAAACTCTATTTCACTTTCTTGATTCATAATTTCAGAGTCAGAAAACCCCCAAAAAGAACCATCACCTGAAAAACGCCTTGGTATTATAATGATTGGCTTTTTTTCACCTTCTGCACACTTTACCTCTGCTCGAAGTGATGCTAAAAATGCTTCATCGTACTCTTCGCTTCCAGACCTTTCGACACAATCCCAGTAAACTATTTTTTGTATGTAATCTGAACTTTGAGTTATATTTTCCATTTGCATTTTCTCCATTTAAGACACGAGCATTTGTAAAAAGCACTTTACACACCAATAACCACTACCCAATCAGGGAGTGGTTATTCGAGTATAAAAACAAGCAGTAATTAGTCAGTTAAAATCTTAATAATCTCAGCTTTATCATTTGTGCTTAAAATCTTTTGTCGTTTTTCAGCACTTTTGAATAAAAGACTAATTTCAGCTAAGAACTGAAGATGTGGTCCTGTTTTGTTTACAGGAGACAATGTCATAATAAAAATACGACAAGGTTCTTGATCCAATGAGTCGAAATCTACAGGATTATCTGAAATACCAATACAAGCTACAAGCTCAGTTACAGTATCAGTTTTTCCGTGAGGAATAGCGATTCCATGTTTCATGCCTGTTGACATTTTCTTTTCACGGTCAAGCACACATTCTCTAGCAGCATTCTTATCGGTTATTTTCCCTGCTTTAACGAGAATTTCAAGCATTTCATCGATAATGCTTTCTTTTGTTGTTCCCTTTAAGTTGAGTTCAACTGTTTCGGGTGTTAATACGTTTCGTAAATTCATATTTATATATTAAAGGGAGTATTCGCAAATGTCAAGATTTAAACGCAAAAAAAAGCAAAAAAATATACTTTTTCTATCTAAATCGCTTTTTTTTTCTTAGTGGATTTTATTTTAATACTATGCTATAGTACGTTTATGGATATAATCGAAAAATTTTATGCCGACGTCAAACGAATACTAAAACATGACAGAGCAGACAATGCAGGAAATTATGATGGCATTCGTGCATCTAAATCTATAGCAAAGCATTTTGTATCGCTATATAAAGATTTAGGGGAGCTACCTTTTTGTATAGCAGACTACTGGGAGCAAACATATATTCTTACCGCAAAAGCCACACAGGACGAACCAAGCGAAAAAAATATAACCTGGCTTGCAGCAGCTTTAGCTCTTTTGGAAGGTAATTTTTCGCAAAATGCTAGTGACCAAGAAAAAGAAGCTTTCTCCACTGACGACTGGAAAGAGCTTTGCAAATTGGTAAACTATGAAGCAGAAGACTTACCTCTAGACTTGCTTACAAGCCTCATGTCAACATTCACAGAAAAAAAAGTCTTATGATGCACTCAGCCTATTCTTCGTGCACTCTTTGTCCACGAAAATGTTCGGTAAACAGAAATGATTACAACTCCGCCTTTTGCCACGAAACTGCAGAGTTAAAAATAGGGTCTGCATGCTTGCATTACGGAGAAGAGCCACCGATTACTGTTCATGGTGGTTCTGGAACGATATTTATTTCTGGGTGCAATCTTGGCTGCATATTCTGCCAAAACTACCAAATATCTAGAGAAGGTATGGGTAAAGTAGTAGACAATGAAGAGTTTTCTCAAATATGCCTTTCATTGCAAAAAGCAGGGGCTGAAAATATTAACATTGTAACGGGGAGCCACGCAATACCAGCAATTGCTGAAGGGCTTAAAACAGCAAAACAGGAAGGTCTAACTATTCCTATTTGCTGGAATTCATCAGCCTTTGAAAGCCTTGAAGCGCTCAGCCTCCTTGAGGGATTGGTTGACATATGGCTACCTGACTTAAAAACACTCAATGATGAAGTATCATCTAAGTTGTTTTTTACAAAAGATTATGCCATAGCCGCAACTCAAGCTATACTTAAAATGATTGAAATGTCGCCAATGCAGTTTGTAACTATTACAAAAAATGATGAGCAAAAAGAAAAAATGCTCTCTGGGGTAATTATTCGTCACTTGGTACTGCCTAATGCCCTACAAGATAGCTTTGATGTGCTTGATTGGTTAAAGTATTATGCAGATGGAAGGGCATGCATATCTCTTATGACTCAGTACACCCCTATAAAAATTGATTCTGCAAATGAAGCTCCAAATAGGTTTATTTCGCAAGACGAGTTTACAAGCCTCACGAGCCAAATAGAAGACTATTGTTTTGAACACCTATTTTACCAAGAACTCATTCAAGATGATTCTTGGCTTCCTGACTTTAATAGAACACAACCTTTTTCAAATGAGCTCGCTAAGCCTATTTGGCACTGGAAACACGGTTCTTTATAGAAAGTGCACCTCAATATTCTTTACCGATTATCATTTACAAATTGCATTATATAGTATACAATATATGTACAAGTTTTTTATGAGGGTGCTATAATGATGGAATTTCACGTTTCTAGAGAAATGAGGGATAAATGTAATTTTGACCTCCCTACGTTTTCAACAAATGGAAACGTTGTATTTGCTCATTTTAAAAATGTTCGCCTTTTTGCACAAAAACTTAATGCAATAGTAAACCCAGTAACAGAGCCACAAAAATATATAAAAGCAGGCCAATTGAACGCAATGGGGCTTATCGACGAAATATTTCACACAGTGTGCAAGAATTTTCGAGATGATAAAAATAAATCCGCATTTATAGAACTTCACAAAACACTAGAAGAGAAACTTGGAAAAGAAGCGCTAGACTTATTACTTAATGATTTTACACGAGAATTTCCACCCCTATGTGTGTATAACAACGAAGCAACAGAAAAACAATATTTAGAGGAAAAAACAGATGGTATTTCTAACAAAGTTATAACAATTGAAGAAATAATACTTTTAATACTAGCAAATGAGAACCCTGCATTCCAACCTTTTTACATTCTCTTTAACGATGAAAATCTTAAAAAAAATCCTTCCTACAAAAAAATGTGGAAGGCTTCTAAAGATTTTTTTAAAACACAGCCTTTATATGGACCAAACCATACTGATTTAATAACAATGCTTAAAGAACCTGTCGAAGCGAGCCCAAATAGCTTAAAGGGGCAGCTTGATTATATTCGACAAACATGGAACTCTCTTTTAGGAGACCAAATACTTCGCCTCCTTTCAAGCATGGATATGATAACTGAAGAAGAAAAGCCAGGATGGAGCGGTCACTTTTCTGGGCCTCCCCCAATGGAAGCTTATAACTACGATTTATTGATGAAAGAGTACGAGCGCTTTAGCCCTGATAAAGACTGGATGGGTAATGTAGTTTTAATGGCAAAAACAGTACTGGTATGGCTTGACCAATTGTCAAAACAATATAATTGTGAAATTACACAGCTTGATCAAATTCCAGATGAAGAGCTAGACCTTTTAGCTCAACAAGGATTTACATCACTATGGCTCATAGGTTTATGGGAAAGGTCATGGGCAAGTAAACGCATAAAGCAAATAAACGGTAACCCAGAGGCTACTTCAAGTGCGTATAGTTTACATGACTATGAAATAGCAGAGAATTTGGGCGGCTGGAGTGCCTTAGAAAATCTGCGGCAAAGACTGTCGTATAGAGGTATAAGAATAGCAGCTGACATGGTACCAAATCACACGGCTATGGACTCAAACTGGGTTGTAGAAAAACCTCATTTATTTATTCAAAGCTTTGACTGCCCTTTTCCGGGCTATTCATTTAATGGGGAAAATCTTTCACTTGACCCAAGAATTAGTGTGTACTTAGAAGATCGATATTATTCAAAAACTGATTGCGCTGTAGTCTACAAGAGAGTTGACAACCAAACAGGTGAAACACGCTATGTATATCACGGTAATGATGGAACAGGAATGCCATGGAATGACACAGCTCAAATTGACTTTTTAAATCCTGAAGCACGAGAAGAAGTTATTCAAAAAATATTACATGTAGCAAGAAATTTTTCAGTTATTCGATTTGATGCAGCAATGGTGCTTGCAAAAAAGCATATTAGGCGTCTGTGGTTTCCTGCCCCTGGACAAGGAGGCGATATCGCAAGCCGCGCTGAACATGCAATTAGCAATGAAGCATTTGAAGCCGCTATTCCAAATGAGTTTTGGCGAGAAGTTGTTGATCGCATTGCAACAGATGTTCCCGATACCCTGCTTTTAGCAGAAGCCTTTTGGATGATGGAAGGCTACTTTGTGCGTACCCTTGGCATGCACCGTGTATATAATTCAGCATTTATGAACATGCTCAAAAAAGAAGAAAATGATAAGTATCGCTCTACAATAAAAAACACCATTGAGTTTGACCCACAAATTCTAAAGCGCTTCGTTAACTTTATGAATAACCCTGATGAAGATACAGCCGTTGCGCAATTTGGAAAAGGCGATAAATACTTTGGTGTTTGCATACTCATGGTTACAATGCCTGGGCTTCCAATGTTTGGTCATGGTCAAATAGAAGGTTTTGGTGAAAAGTATGGAATGGAATATACAAAAGCATATTGGAATGAAGAAAAGGACTATGCTCTAATAGATAGACACAACCATGATATTTTCCCTCTTATGAAAAAGAGATATTTATTTTCTGATGTTGCGAATTTCCGTTTTTATGATGTATGGACAGAAAACTCTGTAAATGAAAACATTTTTGCCTACTCGAATCGTTTTGAAAACGAGAACACCGTTGTATTCTACAACAATTCATATGAACAAGGCGCAGGTTGGATTGCCAACTCTTGCCAATATGGTATAAAAACTGACAATGATACTATTGCAAAGCAAAGCGAACATATTGCTCATGCGATGGGACTCACAAATGATGCAAGCCACTATTGTATATTCCGAGAAAAAAAATCGGAGCTATGGTATATTCGCTCAAGCGCCGACTTATATGAAAAGGGCATTTTTCTCCACCTAAATGGATATGAATACCAAATACTTATGGATATTTCAGAGGTTGAAGATGATGATACAGGAATGTATCATATACTTTGCAAAGAACTTAATGGCCGCGGAGTCCAAGACATAGATACCGCTTTAAAAGAAACATTTTTAAAAGACTTATATCATTCGCTAGAAAAATTTGCCTCTCAAGATTTCTTTTCAGGAATTGCATACCTTTGTGCACCACACTTATATAAACGTGATGGAGACTCATCTACATCCAAGCAAAAACCGCTTTCACTTACAAAGCTCTTATCACAAACAAAAACTGCAGGTGTTGATTATTTTAGAATGCTCGAAATATTTATTGGTGGAAACTATGGATCATCAACAGTTTTAAAATCATCAAAAACAAAAAAAGAATGCGACACCGACCTAGTATGGGAAAATTTTGTAAAACGAATTACTAAACTCGTAAAGTTATGCGAAACAGCACGAAACACAAAAAAAGCCCCTGATGAGCTTACAAAAAAACTATATGAAAATATCCTTTCCAATCCATTTATGAGCGAAATACTTGCCGGGTTTTGCATCTTATTCACATTAAAAGATGTACTAGGTAAAAACATTAGTGCAAAGGCAACAAGAGATATTATTCAATTATGGTGTCTTGAACGAAAAATGCGCGATATTCTTGTTTCAATGGGTAAACCTTCAAAAGATATGTTTAATCAGTTTAAGGTATTAATTGCCATTACAGAATTCTGTGAAACGGATACAAAATCTTCACAATTAGAAGGCATTGTATGGGCAATGATAACACGCTTATCATCAGGAGGACTTGCCTCTTCGATTTTAGGGATAAATAAATACAATGATACGTTGTGGTACAATCGCGAGGCAGCTCAGGCTGTAATAGGGTATGGAGCATTACTATACACATTATTCCGCTCAAGCCAAAAAGACTACTCTGCCATAAAAAAATTATGGGACACAGTATTAGCTGCAATAGATAGCTCTGAGTACAAAGTTGAAAACCTATTAGAATCTCTTAAGCCTAAGAAGGCTAAGCGAACAGTGACTAAAAAAAACAATAAAAAAGCAGTTTTATAAACTTTGTATTTCTTCGAGTATTTTTTTTACATCATCAATCTGTGCCGATAATTTCTTTTGGGGCTTTATTGGCGCATACACTGTTTTCAGTTTATCGTTCATTGTAGGAGCTTCCCCGCATAGCATTTTGATTGAAGAAGCACACAAAGAAGGATCTTTTATTGCAACAAGAACGACAGCACTTCCTCCCTCATCGCTAACAATCCCCTGTTTTTTTGCTGCCGCATATGAGCGAGATGTTTCCAAATCAGAAAATTGTGAGTATTTTAAAAACAGCTCTTGGCTTGCTGCAACTGCTTCTTCATCGCTCACGCCAACAGGAAAAACAAGCGCCTTCATAAGTGCTGGGTGACTCGCAAAAATTTCTTCTAGCCGCTCAATATTTGACGGTTCAACCGGATCTGCTGGCCCCCTCTTTGCAAGAGGAACCAAAGAGTCTAGCACAGAACACTTCCCAAGAGCATCCTGTGTTAAGTTTGCCGTGCAATTTGTGATAAGTCCTGTAAGCGGTAAAGAGTATTTCCAACCATACAGGCCAGCGGTAATATTGCCATAATTGCCTGAAGGCATTGCATAATATAAATCATCTACTATTTGCTTTTTTAATCTCGAAAATGCATACATATATAAAAAGGTATGAGGCAAAAGCCTACCAATATTTACCGTATTTGCAAGAGTTAAAGAGTATTTTTCAATTAAATCTTTTTGCCCATAGATTGCGCGGGTAAGCTCATAGCAAGTCTTTTTGTCTCCATCAACTTCAACAGGATAAATATTTCCACCATTCCAAACACAGTCTTCTTCAGTAAAACCGCGCATTGTCCCTTTTGCATACAGTAACACAGCTTTTATGTTTTTTTTACCACGCAAAGCAGCTGTAATTGCAGCCCCTGTTTCTCCATCGGTTGAAGCAAGTACTGTAGCGTTTTTTTCTCCCATTATCAAAACATTTTCTAAACACGAGGCAAGATAAGAAAGACCAAAGTCTTTATGTGTTCCCGATGGTCCATGAAATAATTCTAGAACAAAAAAATTATCATCAAGCTTTTTAATCTCGGGGCTAAAGGGAAATGCATTTGTCGCTATGGCCTCACTAATTATGGGGCTAAACTCTTCTTTTATGAGTGCTGAAGTTAACGACCCCGCTATCGAAGAAAAAGAAGTGTTATCATCAAAGTGTGATACCCACGGCTGCAAGTTTTCCTCATATGCAGGAACATAGAGGCCTCCGTCATTCGGCAAGCAATTTAGAATTGCGTTAGAAAAAGATACTTGCTTTGAATTATCCCTAGTGCTTACAAATTTCAAATTTATTGCCCCTTATTGTATTTTAAATTGGTACTTATCTACAAACCCTGTGGGTCTATAGGTCATCTTTGCTTGGCGCAAACCCTCATCGCCCAAATCCTGCTCACGGTTTATGTATATGACCGTTTCTGGCAAGTGTTGTGCTGTTGCACGGTTAACATACTGATAGACACCCTTGTATTCATCTAAGCCTTTTTCAAAATGAACAACAAACATAGTGCCACGTGCAATATATTCTCCCAAAGCCCATCCTACCGGTTTAGAATTAGCGTACACTACCCACCCGTGTTGATCGGTAAACGGCAGCAAGGCTAGTGATAAAAAGCATTGCTCATAATCACTCTCTAAGCCTTCAGGGCGAGTTCTCTGCCATTCATCTAATACCTCACCTGCATCTGCAGCAGTTGATATATTGAGTGGCTTTACTTCACATTCATACGTTTTTTCAAAGTTATTTGCAAGGTTTCTTTTTTTATGAAGAGACTTACCTGCTAAGCTTGCAAGCTTTTCACGTAAGTATAAATAATCTGCGTTATCCCTATCATCTATCAGCTCATACCCAAGGGAATTAAAAACTTCGGCGCAAGATATACAAACATCCTTTGAAATATTTTTCCATCTTTTAAATTTTTCTATGAGCATACGAGCATTATCTTTTCCAGGGCAACCTCCCACAACGGTAAAGAAAAAACCATACTTGTCCTTCCCTGTTAATGCATATACCTTGTTTCCTACAGCGCTTATTTCATAGCTGTATTTTTTTTGATGAATTAAGAGCGCCAAAAAGGTGAACTCAGAAATTCCGCCCTCTAGGTTATTTAAAAACGGGTATAGCTCGTTGTGCATATAGGCACTAATAGGCTCAAAATTAGGAAAAGTTGGTATATGCTTCATATAAATAGCATACTCCTTTTTTGCGAAAATGTCAAAGATTATTGTAGGGAAACTGAGGAAAAATTTCTCGGCACACATGCAAGTATTTTTATGTGCCATTAGCATTGTTACGTATTAATTGCCCTTATTTCTTGTTCTGTGAGTCCAGTAATTTTGGCGATAATGGCAATATCGAGCCCTTCTTGCAAGGCAGTTTTTACAACTTCGAGCTTTGCCTTTTCTTCACCAAGTTCAAACTCTCGTTCTAGCATTATTCGTTGCCCATATAAAAACACTTGCCTCTTTTCATACTCGCTTACAAAGTCGTCGTTCGACACAAACCTGTCGTACTCGTCTACTGCTTTCTTAAATGTTTTATTTGTACTTGCTATCATATCCTTCTCCTGGTCAAACCTTTTTGAACCAAAATACTTTAGCCACATTTGTAGCTCTTTATCTTGTACACCTTCGACTCCCTTTGGTATTTCCAAAAAATGTATTACAAGCCGTTGACTACTTTCCTTTAGCGTTTCACAACAATGAAATTTATGCACCGTATGGGCAAGTTTTGTATCATTGACCATCTTAAAGCTTAAAAGGTTTATACTAAGAACTTTATCACTTAGCTTTCTAAGCTTTTTCTCTTCTTTTTTAAGATCGTCTTCTACATTCTTTGCATTACGCACAACGTATTCCAACACACGATCAAAAAAGGTTTCGTTCCCCTTTACTTGAACTTCGACAATAACTATTTCTCCCGAATCCGTGACAGCTTTTACGTCCAGTATTGTTTCGCTTTCGCTATAGTGCTCCTTTAAGTTGAATGTGTTCTTTACACTAACGCTCGCAAACTCTTTTAGGTTTTTATTGCGCATTACGGAGTTTATAAAACTTAAAAGCAAGTCCTCGTTTCCGTCTTTACTTAAAAGATACCTTGCAAAGTAGTCATTCATTCTAGATAATTCTTTTGCTACCATAAGTATACCTCCATATGTGCATTTTTTCAATAGTGAAATATGTAATTGCCTGCACATAAATTTTAGTATTTCTTTGCAAATTTTCGAATGAATTTGAGATGTTTTTTGCATTTTAATACGTATCTGCTCGAGTGAAGAATCTCTTTCTCTGCTCTACCACTAAAATTGATAGTGCCCACCTTCAAGATTTTCGCTGATTTTTCTAATGATGTAGGGGTACAGCTGCTACATTGGGAAATCAGAATGGCGGGGGCTTGCAAGGTCTTCAAAAATATCGTATTCTATAGGCATGGAAAATCTAAACACAAATATAGAAAGGCCGCTATTGGAGCGCTTTATACGTTATGTAAAAACGTGGACTACCAGTGATTTAGCAGCTGCAGACAAAGGTGTGTGTCCTTCAACAGAGTGCCAAAGAGACTTTGCATACACACTTGAAAAAGAGCTAAAAGATTTAGGCATAGCTGATGTTCATGTCACTGAATATGCCTATGTTTGTGCACGTATCCCCGCAACTTCAGGCTACGAAAGTGCTCCTTCTGTAGGCTTCCTTGCACATATGGACACCGTACAAGGAGTTTCAGGAAAAGATGTAAAACCTCAAGTTATAGAAAACTATGATGGAAATGCAATTGAACTTAAAGAAGGCGTGGTACTTGACCCAACACTCGACAAACAATTAGGTATGTCTAAAGGTGAAACCATTATAACAACAGATGGTACTACTTTGCTTGGCGCAGATGACAAGGCCGGAATTGCAGCCATCATTACAGCCATAGACATACTTTTACACTCCGATAAAGAACACGGGCAAGTAGAAATACTTTTTAGTCCTGATGAAGAAACAGGGCATGGCATGGACAAGGTTCCACTTGAATGGATTCAATCAAAGGCATGTTATACTTTAGATGGAAGTCACATAGGAGAAGTTGAAATAGAATGCTTTAGTGCATACAAAAGCGAAATTATTTTTAATGGAAAGTCTAAACATACTGGAACGGCAAGACCTGATATGATAAATGCCGTTACAATGGCAGCAAACTTTGTAGCAATGCTTCCACAAAATGAAAGTCCTGAAGCAACAGATGGATACCTAGGTTTTTATGCACCTATGAAAATATCTGGACACCTTGAACAAGCAGAAGTTACCTTGTACTTACGTG
>CAYJFX010000027.1:0-21806 GCA_964369735.1 uncultured Treponemataceae bacterium | reverse complement strand
AAAGAAGTCCCACAGTTGGCTTCGTAAAAATTGGCATCCTTGCCAATTTTTACTACCGAGTTTTTAACTTTGTTAAAAACGTCGTGTGACCATATAGTGAAGCGACGTCCTGTCGCAATTTTCAAAGTTAACTATAATGTTTGGTATGCTCTTTTTTATGCCAGCAAAGGAGGGGACTTGAACCGAAGCGGCGCAAAACGAAGGAAATTTATTCCTTTTCAACTGATATTAAAAAGGCTTCATCTGTGTCACCGGCAATTGCAGATTTTTCTCTTTTTGAGTAATCGTCTTGGTCCTGTTGAAGAGTTTGAATTTGGGCATCCAGTTTTTCTTGAAGGAACGTACGCACATACATGTTGATTAAAGAGCGCTTTACATATGGAAGCTCATCTGCAAAAAGTAAAACGATATGCAGTGTGTCTCCTTCTGTTTGTGTTCTAAAAATGGTAACGGCACTAACAATTTTCTGATCTCTCAAGCTTATTAAAAATTTTGATAATGTTTTATTTTGACTAAAAAGAGGGGCAAGGCTTTTGTTTGTAGTACACAATAGACCAGCAGAGCTTATATTTAATATTTTTAGAGGACAGTCAAATCCATTTACTGTGTATGTAGCAAAAACATCGGTTTCACCCATGCAATTTGCTCTAACAAAATTTCGCTTTCCCTTTGCGTTGTTAATGAGAAGTATTTCATAAATATAATCGTGAACAAGGATTGGGTCTTGTGCGAGCGAAACATATCCGCCTGGGATAGATGTGTTAAGAAGAAAATGATCCTTTTCATTCTTTCCTGCATAAGTAGCCATAACACCAATAATTACATCAGAAAACTCTTTTCGTTCATTAAAGCTAGAAATAAAATTGTACCACTGGTCTATAAGTAACTCTTTGTCTATACATACATAAAAAACGGATTTAGGGTGCTCTTTTAGTATGGCCTTTGCGTGCTTGTAGCTGGAAAGCAAGTAAATTTCATACCCTACTGAAGAAAGCATAGGTATTACTATATCTTGAAATTCGTCTGGAGCATGGAGAAAAAATATTTTTCTTCCTAAATCAAAAGGTGCGTCTGCCAAAATACTCTCCTAATTATAGTATAACACTAAAAAAGAAAACACGCAAGGATTTATTGTGCCAATACCTATAAAAATAAACTAATGGCACAATAAACGAGTAATAGTGCCATAATGGTATTTGTTATCCTTGCATATTTTGAAAACAAGGTTTCAAAGAGTTTTCCAAAAAAAGTCCAGCATAATGTTGAAAAAAAAGTTATTGCAACTAAGAGGAGTGAAAAAAATATGAGACTTAATGGATTATCTTTGAAGTACGGTAATATATACATTTCCATTGACACAATAGAGTATATATAGGCTTTAGGATTAATAAACTGTAGGGCAATGCCAAGTCCTAGGTTTGTTGTTTTGTGATTTTCTACTATTTCGCTCTTGCTTGTAAAGGTTTTATAGGCTAAAAACAGAATATACACAGCACCCAAAACAGTCATTGGAAGCTTAATTTTAGGCAAAAGAGCACTTATAGTTGTACCGACTATAGCACTAAGAAGTAAAAGAATAAAAACGCCAATACATACACCAAGGCTAAAGGAAATGGACCTTTTTATACCAACATGTTTTCCATTTGTCATGCAAATGATGTTGTTTGGCCCAGGTGTAATAGAGGTGATAAGTGCGTAAAGAAAAAAATTAAACCAATTGAACAAAAAATCCTCGTCTATTGAAATTGTGACAATGAGGCTTAGTATACTTTCTTTTTTCTAAAGTGTCAATTCTAGAGTGAAAAACCCATTGTGATTATCCATACATAGCAAATCGTTTTAGGAAGCATAAGCATACCAACTATAGGTTTTTTATTGCTCCACAGTACTACTGGTAAATAAAACAGAAAACTCAGGCTTATGGCTGCAAACATGTTTCCGAGACCTTCAATAACTCTCCTATGTTCAAAAAAGAGTAGAATTACGAGAAGGCCTTGAATAACAAATGGAATATTTCTATATATCCCCCATGCGTAGCTAGGTTTTTCGTTTGCCCATTTGTTGTAGGGAAGAATACAAAGTATAATGCGAAAGGCACAAAGGGTATATATAAATAGCGAAGGTGTATTAACTGAAAATAACTTTAACCCAATGTGCCATAATATTAGATAAAAAAAAGTCATTGTAATCGAAGTAATCATTTTTCCGTACCCAATCAAGCTTGGGACGCTTTTTCCTGTGGCAATTTGATATACTCTTGGAAGCAAGTGCGTGCTATCCCCTATTACTAATACGAGGGCCATTAAGCCCCAATAGAAAGAAGCTTCTTCAATAAGAAGGAGAATTCCTAGTATTAAGGCTGAAGAAAGGTATGAGAGGTCAAAATATGCTTCAAATTTTTTCATTTTATTCTCCTTTTCTCTTTTTAATTCTTGAAAAAAATCTTTTTTCTCGTGGTCTTGAAACATCTAGGACATGAATGCTTACCGCGATACCAACAAAAATGAGCAGAATGGTTAAAGGGGCACTCCAAGCTAGCATTATCGATATCAAAAGAGCTGCCCATAAAAAGCTGAGGCTAAAAATAATTGTGGCCTTAGGGAGTCCTTGGCCATTTACATAACTCTGATAGTAGAGGTTAATATATCGTATTTTTAAGAGCCTTTTTTGAAGCTTTGGGTGAGATGCAAACAAGCCAACTGATAAAAGAAAAAAAGGCGTTGTAGGAAGTATCGGCAAAAAAATGCCAATACTTCCTAGAATCAAGGTGATAAACCCTAAAGTTATCTTTAATATTGTTATAAAATTCATAATATCTTTAGAGTGTACCTTTTTTTTCTACATTTTTAAAGTAGCGTTATTCAAATCATCATTTTTGAGCTTAGAAAGTTCAATAACCTTGCTCATATCTAAGCCTGCAGCTTTTGTAAAACGCTCACCATACTCAGGGTCTGCAAGGTAGCAGTGCACAGCATGGCGGTATTTAATGTTTTCTGTGCAAGAAGAAATGTCACCAGCTGTATTTTGAATGAGAATTTCTTTTTTGTCTTCAGTAAGAACTCGCCACAAATCTCCACCTGCTTTGAAGCAATCATCGGTTGGGTCATCCTTTGGATCATAGTGATAAACTGCCCCTGTAATGTCTAGTGGTGGTTCGAGTACTTCAGGCTGAGCGGACCACATGCCTTGGCTATTTGGAGAATAAGCAACAGTTGAACCATAGTTTCCATCGGTTCTCATTGCACCGTCTCGGTGATATTCATTTACCTGAACCTTTGCTCTATTAACTGGAATATGGTTGTGATTCACTCCCAAACGATATCGTTGGGCGTCTCCATATGCAAAGAGGCGGCCTTGTAAAAATCGGTCTGGACTAAAACCAATGCCAGGAACTACGTGGGCAGGGGTGAAAGCTGCTTGTTCAACTTCTGCAAAGTAGTTTTCTGGGTTCCTATTAAGTTCTAACTCGCCAACTTCTATTAATGGGAATTCTTTGTGGCGCCAAATTTTAGTAATATCAAATGGGTTTTCGTAGTGGTTTTTAGCTTGCTCTTCTGTCATTATTTGTACATAAAGTGTCCATTTTGGAAAATCACCTTTTTCAATTGCTTCATACAAATCTTTTCCATGATACTCTCTATCCATTCCGTTTATTTTTGCAGCTTCATCATTTAATAAATTTTTAATACCTTGCTTTGTCTTAAAATGAAATTTACACCATACTCGTTTGTTTTCTTTGTTGTAAAATGAGAAAGTGTGCTCTCCAAAAAAATGCATGTTTCTAAAAGAAGCAGGTATTCCCCTATCACTCATAACAACGGTTATTTGGTGAAAACATTCTGGAAGAAGTGTCCAAAAATCCCAATTGCTTTGTGCTGAGCGTCTTCCCGTTTTTGGGTCTCGCTTTACTGCCCTATTTAAGTCAGAAAAATTGTGTACATCACGGATAAAAAAAGTAGGAGTATTGTTTCCAACCAAATCCCAGTTTCCTTCTTCTGTATAAAATTTAACTGCAACGCCTCGGATATCTCGCTCGCAGTCCGCTGCTCCTCTTTCACCTGCTACCGTAGAAAAGCGAATAAAAACATCAGTTGTTGTTCCTTTTTGAAGAACCTTTGCTTTTGTATATTGGCTTATATCATGTGTGGCGGTGAACTTTCCATAAGCACCCCACCCTTTTGCATGCATGCGTCTTTCAGGTATAACTTCACGGTTAAAGTGAGCCATTTTTTCCATTAGCCACACATCCGCCATAGAAACATCACCTCTAGGCCCGCTTGTTAAACTGTTTTCATTGTCCCCGATAGGGGCTCCAACCTCGTTTGTCAATTTTGAGTAATCGCTCATATTTTCTCTCCTGCTTAAAGTTATGTTTTAATTATATCACGTATTTCCTAATAGTGGGGTTTTTTTCAAAAGAATAGCAGACAAAAAAAGAATAATGCTGTAAGATACAAAGAACTTTTATAAGGACACGGTTATGAGTGAAAATAAAATTGCTACAGAATTTACTTTTTTTGGATTATTGAGGTATGCGTTTCCTTCAATAATTATGATGATTTTTATTTCATCATACACAATTGTAGATGGCCTTTTTGTTGCTCGCTTTGTAAACACCGATGCACTTTCTGCTTTAAATATTATTTTCCCCTTACAACAGCTTTTTGGCTCGGTAGGATTTATGTTTGCTACAGGTGGAAGCGCGCTCATTGGTGCTATGCTGGGGCAAAAGAGGGATACCGAAGCTAATAAAATCTTTTCTCTTATAACGGTAACAATTTTAACCATAACCATAGTAGGTGCAGCATTCGCTTTTATTTTTGCAGAACCCTTGGTATTGCTATTGGGCGCAGATGATGTTTTGTTACCATATGGTGTTTCTTATGTGCGTATCTTTGCTGTATTCTCACCAGCGCAAGTTTTGCAATTTATATACCAAAGCTTTTTTATTACTGCAGGAAAACCGAAGCTCGGCTTAGTTACTACACTGGCTGCGGGTGCTTTTAATATTGTGTTTGATTATGTTTTTATAGTACCCCTTGGGCTTGGTATTGAAGGTGCCGCCCTTGCAACTGGCCTTGGTGGTTGTATTCCTGCAATTATAGGAACTTTCTTTTTCTTTAAGAACAAGAAGGGTTTACACTTTCAAGCTCCTGTAGCTGCTCCATGGGCTATAAAAAAAACGTGTACAAATGGGTCTTCAGAAATGGTAACAAACCTTTCAGGTGCTGTTACAACTCTCGTGTTTAATCTTATAATGATGCGCTATGCTGGTTCTGATGGTGTTGCTTCCTTAACTGCAGTGTTATATGCCCAATTTGTATTTGTGGCTCTTTTTCTTGGTTTTTCAATGGGGGTGGCTCCTGTAATAAGCTATCATTTTGGGGCAGAAAATAATGTGTACTTGAAAAAAATGCAATCTATGAGTTTTTTATTTGTGATAGCAACTTCTGGTATAGTTTTTTTAGTAGCATTTTTTGGCTCAAATTTAATTGCAAATGCATTTGCCAAACAGGAAAGTATTGTAAATGAAATGATACGCTTCGGAATGAAGCTTTTTTCATTTTCTTTTTTGTTTTCGGGGATAAATATTTTTGCCTCTAGTCACTTTACGGCTCTCTCAGACGGAAAAACATCTGCTCTTATTTCCTTTTCGAGAACATTTGTGTTTATACTTATTGGCATAGTAGTAATGACGAGTCTTTTTCAAATAAATGGAATGTGGTTGTCAATCCCGTTTGCTGAGCTTATTACAACAATATTAGTTGTGCTTGTGTATAAAAGAAAAGCAAAGAAAGTGAAATAATTCGATAAAATATTATTGACAAAACCAAAATTATGATGTATATTTACTTTGTTAGATAAGCATAACTTTGTGGTGGTGTTATATGTTTACAGATAGAGTGTTATATATGGATGAAAAAAACTTAACAACTATTGGCCTCAACGAAACTTTAAAAGTAAAACGTCTCGACACCCAAGACAAAGACTTGGAGCATTTTTTGTTTACTTTAGGGTGTTATCCTGGAGAAGAAATTACAGTAATATCACACGTTTCATCAACTTATGTTATAGCAATAAAGGATGCTCGCTATAGTATTGACAAGGATTTTGCACGAGCAATTATTGTAGGATAGATTTTTTTACAGTATTTGTTAGTGAATAATAACAATAAGGAGAATGCGAGATGAGAATTGCATTGGCAGGAAACCCAAACAGCGGAAAGACAACGCTCTTTAATGCTGTAACAGGGCGAATTGAAAAGGTTGGTAACTGGGCAGGGGTTACTATTGAAAAAAAAGAAGGCGATATTAAATCGTCACTTTTTGGTGGAAGCGAGAAGGTTGTTGCAGTTGACCTTCCTGGGGCATATTCTATGTCTCCGTATTCTTCGGAAGAAAACATTACAAGAGATTTTGTTAAAAAAGAAAACCCCGATGTAATTATCAACATTGTTGATGCAACAAATTTAAGCAGAAGCTTGTTTTTTACTACACAACTATTGGAGCTCGGTATTCCTGTAGTTGTAGCTCTTAACAAGAATGATCTCAACGAAAAAAAATCAATAAATATTGATGCAGAAAAGTTATCTAAAACTCTAGGTTGCCCTGTAGTGAAAACAATTTCTACTGCAGCAAAAGACAATGGGTTACAGAAACTTATTGAAACAGCTGTATCAGTAAGGGGTAAAGGACAAAAAACATTTTTTGATCTTTGTATCACTGATGATGCAGATGAAAAAACAGTAGAAGAAAATGATAAAAAACGCTACGAACAAGTAAAAACAATAATAAAAGATGTTGAAACTAGGAAAACAAGCTCTCATGCTCAAACAGCACAAGATGTAGCTGACCGTGTTTTGGCAAACAAATGGCTCGGAATTCCGATTTTTGCTGTGGCTATTTGGCTTATTTTCTCTATTTCTCAAACATATGTTGGTGTGTGGATAGCTGATTGGCTTGTTGGCCTTTTAGAAGGAGCAATGGAAGCTGTTCGTGGAGCAGTAGCAGGAGCAGGTGCAAGTCCGTTTTTAGAGGCCCTGTTAGTTGATGGTATTATTGGTGGTGTGATTGCTGTTGTTGGATTCCTTCCATTGATTATGGTCATGTTCTTTTTAATTGCGTTACTTGAAGATTGCGGTTATATGGCTCGTGTTGCCGTTGTAATGGATAGATTTTTACGCTTAGTTGGTTTATCTGGTAAATCAATTATCCCGATGGTTGTTGGTACTGCTTGTGGTATTCCTGGCGTTATGGCAACAAGAACAATTCAGAATCCTCGGCAACGAAGAACAACTGCTATGTTAACTCCTTTTATGCCTTGCGGAGCAAAACTTCCTGTTATTGCACTTTTTGCAGGCGCTTTCTTTGCAGGTGCTTCTTGGGTAAGTACATTAATGTATTTCTTTGCTATTGCACTTATCATTGTTGCAGCACTTATTATTCAACGCATTACAGGTGAAAAGAATGCAAAATCATTCTTTATTATCGAACTCCCAGAATACAGAATCCCAAGCCTTTGGAGAGCGTTTGTGTCAATGATGTCACGAGGCAAGGCTTTCATCATAAAAGCAGGTACAATTATCTTAATTTGTAACGCTGCAGTATTCTTAATGCAATCATTTAATTGGCAAGGTGAACTTGTAGCGGAAGGCATGGAAGGAACAAGTATCCTAGCAACCATTTCTTCTCCTTTTGCATTCCTTTTAATTCCACTCGGATTTGGTGCATGGCAATTGGCAGCAGCAGCAATTACTGGTTTTATTGCTAAAGAAAATGTAGTTGGAACTTTAGCTGTTGTATATGGAATTACAAACTTTATTGATACAGACGAGCTAGCACTTATTGAAGGAAGTGCAGCCAGCGTAGCTGATACAATGGGTATTTCTGCCGTAGCAGCCCTCGCATATCTTATGTTTAACTTATTTACACCACCTTGCTTTGCTTGTATAGGTGCAATGAATGCAGAAATGGATAGTAAAAAATGGGTTTGGAACGGGATTGGTCTTCAATTTGGGGTTGGTTTTGTAGTAGCCTTTTTGGTCTACCAGTTTGGAACACTTTTTACAACTGGCGCATTAGGTGTGGGTTTTGTACCTGGTCTTATTGTAACAGTAGCGTTGGCTCTTCTAGTAGCATGGCTTGTAAAACGTGGAAATAAAATGGCTGAATTAAAGCTTTCAAAATAATAAAGAAAATGAAAGGCGCGGCAGGTTTGTCGCGCTTTTTCGTCTATAGTATTTGAGAAGGCAAGGTTTATCTCAAAAATCACTATATAGGAGAATAAAGATATGAGCCTAGTTAATATTATTGTTATTGCTATAATTGTGGTAATTCTTGGTGGAGCAATCTTTTATATTGTTCGAGAAAAAAAACGTGGGACTAAGTGTATTGGTTGTGTAGCTGGGAAAAGCTGCTCATCAGCTTCTCCAAAATCAGGTGGGTGCGGGTGTTCTTAAGTATTTAATTGTATTAGATTTAGAGATAATTGCACATGTATTGACAAAAGGCGTTTTATTATGTATTCTAAATTAGGAGGCTTTTCTATGAAGAAAGCAAGTTTATTAGTATTAGTAGTGATGGTTATCGCACTATTGGCTGGATGTACTACAGTACTTCCAGGTGAAATGAGCAGCATTGGATCTAAATCTGGTGAATCAGTAGCACAAGTTATTTTAGGATTCCCTATGGGTGATGCAAGTGTTGCAACAGCTGCAGCTAATGCTGGAATTACAACAGTAACTTCTTATGATGTAGAAGTTTTCACTGTTACACCTATGTATGTACAAATTACAACAAAAGTAACAGGTAACTAATTCAAGAGTACTGAATGTGAAGACTCTCATATTGAGGGTCTTTTTTTTTATTCTGTAACATTGTTCAACCACTTTCCAGATTTTAGTCTAAAAAAGTTTGTTGCAGCTTTTAGAATCTCTTCACTCATAAATGCAAAATAAATAAGCGCTGGATCAACATTAAAAACAAACGCCGCTAAAGCACCTAAAGGAATTCCCATTATCCACATATATGCAGATTCAATTACAGCAGAGTAGACTGTATCGCCCCCAGAGCGACATATACCAACAATTACACACATATTAAAGGCTTTTACCGGATATGTAAACATTAATATCATAAGCATTAAAGACGCTTGTTCAAGGATGTTATCGCTTACCTCAAAAAAGTGTGGAAGTACATTTGCTATTGGAATTAATAACAATGCAAAAGCACACGCAGCCGTAGGCATAAGCCATGCAAAATGATTTGCGTCTTTTTTTGCACCTGTAATATCATTTTCTCCTATTTTTTTTCCAATAATTATTGCAGCGGCATTTCCAACGCCTATAAAAAACACCCACGTAAGTTGTGAGACTGTTCCTGTAATATTAAATGCAGCTATAGCTTCGGTGCTAGTTCGAGCCATAATAACATTTTGCATTGTTATACCAGTGCTCCAAAGGACTTCATTAATTATTACGGGGGATGCTATTCGCAAGTAACGTGCAATATCGCTTTTTGAAAATGAAACGTATTCTGATAATTTTGCTACTATAGGAAGTTTTTTCTTATAAGCAATCACAAAAACTATAATAAATTCAACTGCGCGTGCAATGACTGTTGCTGTTGCTGCTCCGCGTACGCCCATCTCTAGGACAAAAATAAAGAGGTAATTAAAAAGAATGTTTGTAACAAGGGATGAAATGGTAGCATAAAGGGGTAGCTTTACTTGCTCTGTGCTTCTAAGTGCTAGAGAAAAAGCAAAGCTTAAACCCATTGGCACATAGCAGAGAGCTGCGATACGTAAATATTCTGCACCAGCTGTAATGACTGCGGCATCCTGAGAATATAACGATATTAGCCATGAAGGAAAGAGTATTGCAACTAAAGCAAAAAATAAAGAAGAAATTAATGCAAGTACAAGAGTAATGCCGACTGTTTTATGTATACCTTGTAAATCTTTTTTGCCCCAGTACTGTGCAATAAAAATAGATCCACCAGATCCAACGCCAAATAAAAAAAGTGTTAAAAGAAAAAAAATCTGATTCCCTAAACCTACTGCTGCTAGCTCTACTTCTCCTAAGCGGCCAATCATCACGGTATCGATTAGATTTACAAGTGATTGCAGGAGATTTTGAATAATAATAGGAAAAGCGATCATAAATAGATTTTTATAGAAACCTTGTTTCATTTTATTATTCCTAGTTTCTAAAGCTGTGGATTGGGGCTGGGATTCTCCCGCCGCGATTGATAAAATCGGCACACGAAAATTTATTTACAGACATAATAGGTGCTCCACCAAGAAGCCCCCCAAATTCTGCCCATTCTCCGACACCTTTTCCTGGAACAGGGATAATTCTAACTGCTGTAGTTTTGTTGTTTACCATTCCGATGGCCATCTCGTCTGCAATTATACCACTTATAGTTGTAGCGCTTGTGTCCCCTGGTATTGCTATCATGTCTAGACCCACAGAACACACACAGGTCATTGCTTCAAGCTTTTCCAAATTAAGTGCTCCTGCTTGCACGGCTGCAATCATTCCTTCATCCTCAGAAACAGGAATAAAGGCTCCAGATAAACCCCCAATATTAGTACTAGCCATTACCCCACCTTTTTTTACCATATCTGTTAGCATTGCAAGGGCAGCAGTTGTACCTGGTGCACCTGTTACCTCAAGTCCCATCGCTTCTAGTATGCGTGCTACAGAGTCACCCACAAAGGGTGTTGGTGCAAGTGATAAATCAAGAATACCAAAGGCGACGCCGAGTCTTTTAGCCGCTTCGGTTCCAACGAGTTGCCCCATTCGTGTAATTTTAAAAGCAGTTTTCTTGATACCATCGGCAAGCTCATCTAGGGGGCGCCCCTCATATTCTTTGCATGCAGCTGCAACAACTCCAGGTCCTGACACACCAACAGAAAGAACTGCTTCTCCTTCACCTGGCCCGTGGAAGGCACCTGCCATAAAAGGATTGTCTTCTGGAGCATTACAAAAGACTACAAGTTTTGCACAGCCAAGTCCATCTTTATGCTTTGTGTTTTCTGCTGTTTTTTTTATTATTTCACCTATATCTTTCACGGCATTCATATTTATACCATTTTTTGTTGTTCCCAAGTTTATTGATGAACATACGCGGTCTGTCACCGAAAGAGCTTCTGGTATAGAATTAATAAGCTTGGTATCTCCAATTGTTCTGCCTTTTTGCACTAGGGCCGAAAAGCCGCCAATAAAATCTACATTTAATTCTTTTGCAATCTTGTCGAGCATAATAGCCCATTCGACATAGTTGGCATCATTTGAACTTTCTGCAACAAGAGAAATTGGAGTAACAGCTATTCTTTTATTAATAATTGGAACCCCATATTCATGCTCAATATCTGTCCCGATTTTTACTAAATTCTGTGCATACTTCATAACTTTATCATACATTTTAGTCCGGCTCTTCTCACCAGAACTGGAAGCACAATCTCGAAGGGATATACCCATGGTTATTGCGCGAACATCTAATTTATAGTGCATGAACATGTCTAGAGTTTCTTGTATTTCTACAGGCGTAAACATCATATGGTATTATTCCTTTATTTTCAATCTAGCCCAAACTTCAGGGTCTTCTTGTCCCAAACACCAAAATCCAGTGTTATCTATTCCCATGTTTTTATACATTTGCGAGCGCTCTTGTATGGAATGTGCGTCATCGTAGTAGGCTGTAACAGTGAGTGGAATTGTATAGCTGTAGTGCAAAATATTATCAATCCTTTCAAGGTTCTGGACATCATTTTCTCTTACTTGCCTTTCCATTCCAGAGTGAAAATATGCTTTATTTGCACTAAAATCACCCCAAGTTCTACCGTAAAAAGGTTGCCCCATAACAAGCTTTTCTTTTCCAATTACTTCTAGTGCATATTCAGCTACTCTTTCTCCCCATCCAAAAGACGCAACAGGTCCAGGCCTTCCACCGCTCCAATGCTCATCATACGCCATAACAAATACACTGTCTGCAATTTCAGTAATTCTTTTATAATCGTATGCATCTTCTGTTAAGTATCTTGTTCTTGCTGCAACCGCTACAGAAAAAACTCTTTCGTCTGTTTTGCTCGTTGGCGGCAACTGTTTTACTCTTGTTGCTAGTTCTTGTAAAAAGGATAAATAATTTTCTTTGTCACTTGCAAGAACAAGCTCATAGTCTATTTGAAGACCATCATAATTGTATTCGTCAACTGCTTCAATTAAATCATCAATTAGAGTTTCTCTAAAAGGATACTCTGGATTAAGCATCATATGTGACATACCATAATGATTGCAAACTGCAACTAAGTGTATATTGCCATCAAAAAAACTAATATTTCTTGCATCAGGAACGCCTGTTAGCTTTCCTCTGTTGTCTATAGAGGCTCCAAAATATCCTACATCGGTTAGGGGCATATCATTTGTTAAAGTGTTTTCTCTTCCATCTAATACGTAACTCCAAATTTCTGTAAACTCAACTGGGTTTTGGGAGATAGCGGTGTTACCTTCATCAATACCTCCTCTTGGGGCTGCAACCAATATTTGGTTGCCAGAGCTTTGTTTATCTTGGGATAAAATCTGCTCTGTGCTTTCGTGTTGTGTTTGTGAAGAACTTGCGCATGCACAAATGTTTGCTAAAAGCACAGAGCCAAATACTAAACATTTAATATTTTTCAATTCTACAACCTCTCTTATATTCGATGCATTGCATTAAAAACTTTTTCATGCATTATGTGTATTCCTACACTCATTTCTTCTCCTAAAGCATCCATTTCTTTACGTAAAGACTCAATACTTATGAGTGAGTTTTCAAAGTCTACCATCATCATCATAACAAAATTTCCTGATAAAATGGTTTGACTAATATCTATAATATTTACTTTATGCTCAGATAGTGCAGCACTAACCCGTGCAATAATACCAACTTGGTCTTCTCCGACCACTGAAATAATAGCATGTGATGTTGTGTTCATAATATAAAAGTATAATGTATAATAAGTTTTTTGTCACGACATAAACGGGTAAAAAGAAAAAAGCCCAAGTTTTCTTTTTAATGTGTAAAAAACTTTATACAATTTATTTTTTTAAGTTGTAATTTTACGTATATTGTTATAAAATAGTATCCAGGTATTATATGGATGGAAAATATATAGAGTTTTATTCTGCTTTGATGAGGAAAATTAATACTGGAACAGGTAACATCATACCAAAATCTGAAGTATTAAAAGACTTGTGTACTTTTTTTGGTTTTGCCTACGGCTTTGTGTATCAAAAAGATGAAAGTGGAATATTTAAAAAAACAGACTATTATCAAGTTTGTAAAAAGGAAAACACAGAAGATTCTCTAAATATAATCTCTTTGCTCGATAAGGATTTATATGAAGAGCTGGCGAGCTTATCGATATTGCTTTATCACAAGAAAGATAAGAATGAAACGCAGCTCAAATCAACATTAGCAAAAATATTTTCAGTACAAGCATTCGTCTTGGTCCCTATAAAAAATTTGCGAGATGAATTAGCAGGGCTTGTTTGCCTCTCAGATAGGCGAGCAGAGAATAGGCTTGGGGAGTTTGAACTTGATAATTGTCTTTCTTGCCTGTCTCTATTGGTGAATATTATAAAGCTTGAAATATATGAAAAAGGCATTAGTAACGCAGAAAAGATATTAGCGCGGATACTGGATCATACAGGTATAGATATTTATGTAAATGATTTTTATACACATGAAATATTGTACGTGAACAAAAGCATGGCAGCCCCTTATGGTGGGGTTGAAAAAATGATGGGAAAAAAGTGTTGGGCAACAATATTTGAAGGGAAAACAGGCCAATGTGATTTTTGCCCACAGTTAAAACTTATTGATAATAAGGGAGAGCCCACTAAAATGTATTCGTGGGATTATCAGAGGCCCTTTGATGGAGCTTGGTTTCGTGTACTCAGTTCTGCTTTTCCATGGGTTGATGGGAGGCTTGCACACCTTGTTTCTAGTGTTGATATTACTGAAAATAAAAACAATGAATTATTAGTACAAAAACTTGCAAACTGTGATGCCTTAACAGGGCTAGCTAATAGAAGAAAACTTCTTAAGGATATTGACTCATTTATGAGTGCAGATTCTTCATTTGGAACAGAATGGTGTATGTTGTTTTGTGATTTAGACGGATTTAAAGAAATTAATGACACATACGGACATGCAGCGGGAGATTTTCTTTTAAAAGAGATAAGTGTGCGGTTGGGGCGAAACTCTAAACTAGAGTGCAAGACATATAGGAATGGTGGAGATGAATTTGTTATTTTACTTTCAACGCCAAAAGATAATGAAGATTTGTTTAAAGCAATTGACTCTTTTATGAAGGATTTTACAGACCCTTGCAGTTTTGAAGGAAACAAAATTTCATGTGGTTGCAGTGTAGGAGTTGTACGTTATCCATCAGATGGGAAAACTTCTAATAGTTTACTTCACTTTGCAGATGTAGCTATGTATGAAGCAAAAAATGCGGGCAAAGGAACGGTTAGATTCTACAACAAAGGGAGTGTTTGCTCTAAAGACGAGTTATCAAATTAATATCCTTATTGATATAAGTCTGCTAAATCGTGCGAAAGGTTTTTGTAAAGAAAATCTTTTTCAAGCCTTAAAAAGGCATCCCGACTTATATTTTTAGTGCCAAAGCGAGCGAGGTGGTC
This sequence comes from uncultured Treponemataceae bacterium, assembly GCA_964369735.1. Taxonomy (GTDB): domain Bacteria; phylum Spirochaetota; class Spirochaetia; order Treponematales; family Treponemataceae; genus CAYJFX01. The sequence goes on along the minus strand of CAYJFX010000027.1, from coordinate 7,120 downwards.
GGTATACACTTGTGAGTCTATGAGGCTTCCTCCACATGAGGCAAAATTTTTTACAAAGGTTACGAAAGCACATTTTGAAGCATTGGGAATGTGTGAAAACATAGATTCGCCACAAAAAACTTGGCCAAGGAGAACGCCGTAGAATCCTCCTGCCAGTACAGGATAAGCCCCTTCGGCGACTTCCCAGGCCTCGAAAGAATGTGCAAAGCCAAGTCGGTGTAGCTCTTTATATGCATCAACTACCTCTTCTAAAATCCATGTGCCGTCCTGCCCAACTCTTTTTGTTTTTGCACAGTTTTCAATCACCTGTGAAAAAGCTGAGTTCATAGTGTATAAAAAAGGTTGTTTTTGTAATAATCTTTTTAAACGATTAGGGATGTGTAGTTCACGGGGAAAAAGAACAAAGCGTGGGTTTGGAGACCACCAAACAGGGGGTTCTCCTTCATTATACCATGGAAAAATACCCTGCATGTAAGCAGATAAGAGCATCCCTGGGGAAAGGTTTCCACCAAAAGCAATTACTCCTCCGTCGGTGTCTTCAAAGGGCGGAAACTGAAACCATTCTCCTACATCTAGTTTTGGGAAGCTTTCTTTATGGGGTAAATCGCATGGGTGTTGCATTATGCAAGAAGGGCTTTAAGTTTTTTTGCTTGTGTGCAAGCAAGTACAATTTTATCCCCTTTCAAGGTAACTTTTACTTTTCCGCCTTTTGCTAGCTTTCCAAAAAGAACTTCATCTACAAGAGGGCTCGCAATATACTCATCAATTGTTCTACTTATATTTCGAGCTCCAAACTCTTCGGAGTATCCCTTTTCTGTTAAAAATAATAGAGCCTCACTTGATATATTTATAGAAACATTTTGGTTTGCAAGCCTTTCGTTAAGTTTTTTTATTTCTTTTGTGGCAATATCACACATAATTTGTTTATCCAAATGCCCAAAAGCGATAACTGCATCAAGCCGGTTCCTAAACTCGGGGCTAAATGTTTTTTCAACTGCGTCAAATACGGCTTGCTCAGATTCTTTTCTTTCGCCAAAACCTATGAGAGAGGCATTTATGTTTCGGGCCCCTGCATTGCTTGTCATAATAATCATTGCATTTCGAAAATCTGCCTTTCTACCTTGGTTGTCGGTGAGAGATCCGTAATCCATAACTTGCAATAAAATATTATAAATATCGCTATGGGCTTTTTCTATTTCATCCAACAAAATAATTGCATGAGGGTCTTTTCTCACGGCGCTTGTTAAAAGCCCGCCTTCTTCAAAGCCTACATAACCTGGTGGAGAACCAATTAAGCGGCTTACTGTGTGCTTTTCTTGATACTCACTCATGTCAAAGCGCAAAAGCTTTGTCCCTAGGCATTCTGAAAGGCTTTTTGCGAGTTCTGTTTTACCAACACCTGTAGGGCCTACAAACAAAAAACAACCAGAGGGTTTTTCTGTATTTGAAAACCCTGCACGAGAACGTTTTACCGCTGTTACTACAGCTTCAAGCGCTTTGTCTTGTCCAAATACAAGGTTAGAAAGATCTGAGCCAAGAGAACGAAGCTTTTCTTTTTCATCAGTATTTACGGTTTTTTCAGGAATCTTTGCAATCCGTGCAACCGTTTTTTCTATAAGTGAAACATCGACCACATTCTCATCAAGTCTTTTCTTTTCTTTTTGTGTTTCGATTGAGTTTGTTTTTCCATGAAGGCGCATCCATGAACCTGCTTCATCAATAACATCTATTGCTTTGTCTGGTAAAAACCTGTCAGTGATATATAGTGAAGAAAGATCAACGGCAGCTTGTATTGCATCTTCGAGATACGTTACCCCGTGATGTTTTTCATAATGAGGAGCAAGGCCTTTGAGCATAGAAAGGGTTTCTTCAACACTTGGTTCAGCTATGTCAATTTTTTGAAAGCGCCGAGCCAAAGCTCTGTCCTTTTCAAAGATTTTTGAGTATTCATCATAGGTTGTTGACCCTATGCAGCGGATTTTACCTGCAGTAAGCATGGGCTTTAATAAACTTGATGCATCAAGGTTTCCTGCAGAAGTTGAGCCTGCTCCAATTATAGAGTGAATTTCATCAATAAATAAAATACATTTATCTTTTTTTTGCAATTCATCGGTGAGTTTTTTTATACGTTCTTCAAAGTCGCCTCTGAATTTAGCTCCAGCAATGAGCGTTCCCATGTCGAGGCTATAAACACTGTAATCTTTTAGAAGCTCAGGAACATTTCCAGATGCAATGCGCTGGGCAAGGCCTTCTGTTATGGCTGTTTTGCCAACGCCAGGCTCACCAACATGAATGGGGTTGTTTTTTGAACGTCTGCAAAGTACTTGCATTGTTCTCAAAAGCTCTTCTTCTCTACCAATAAGTTTTTCAAGTTTTTCCTCTTTTGCCTCAGCAATAAGGTCGCGTGTGTACTGTTGCAGTAAAGACTTTTTTTGAGGGGCTTTTTCGCCTTGTTCATTTGTATGGGTAATAATAATTTTTTTTGGTTTTATTGCATTTTCAGATTTGAACTCTTGACTTGAAGCTGTTTCTGCTGATGCTGTTTCGATAAATCCTTCTTCACTACCCTCATTTCGAGCATATCCAATGGCTTCCAAGAGCTGTAAGCGTGTTAATCCTGCTTTTTTTAGATAAAAGCTGCAATGGTTTTTTTGCTCATCAAGCATGCTTACAATGACATCAACCAAATCGAGCGTTTTTTTATCTGCCGAGGCACAATGCATTATTGCTCTTCCCATTACAGATTGGTATCCCATTGTTTCTATAGGTGCTTTATTTGTAGTTTGAGGAATTTTTTCTTTTAAATATGTTTCAAGCGATTGTCTTACATAAATTACATCTGTGTCGCAAAGCAAAAGAAGATTTAGCACATAGTCACTATTTAAAGATGCATATAATATATGTTCGGGCGTTAAAAATTCATGATTTGACTTTCGGGCAAAGTTAAAAGCTTGTTCTAAAACTTTTTTTAGCTGATCTGATATTTTCACAATATCCTCCGATTTTTTTTATCAGCACTCTTCCATTTTACATTGTAAAGGAAATCCTTGCTTTCGTGCCGATTGAAGCGTAAGCGATATTCGAGTTACTGCAATGTCGTAAGGGTATACGCCTACTTCTGCTGACCCTACAACATGAACTCTTTCCATTAAAAAAATTGCAGTTTCCTGACTTTTTCGAAAAACATCCATCAAAATTTCGGTGACAAACTCTTTTGTTGTGTAATCATCATTCATTAAAATTACCCTGTATTGTGTAGGTTCTTTTATTTTTTCATCAACTGCTTGGTTTGTCTCATTGTCAAACTTTGGATCCATTGTTTTTCCATCCATATATATTATAATACTATTTTTTGCCAAATTCAAGTAAAAAATGTAGTATAAATTTATCAAAGATTTAGCAGAAAATCAAGGGGATGGGAAACAGAGACAGGCAGTTTTTTAAAAAAAATTTTATCTTGAAAACTGTTAAAAATTGTAGTATAGTACATACAGTTGGACGTATGTTTTGAGCTACATAAAAATGCGAGGTGTGATATGAAAGTTGTTTTAAAGATGCTTGCCCTTTTGGCAATTGTATTGTTTGTCGTGGGATGTCCGGATCCAAATATTAAAGTACCTGAACTAGTTACGTATACCGTCACTTTTGATGCAAACGGAGGAAGTGTTAACCCTTCAAGTATTTCCGTGGTAGATGGAAAAATGATTGCAGATATTCCAGTACCGTTGCGAGAAGGATATACTTTTTTAGGGTGGTTTACGGACAAAATTGATTATACAACAGAATTTACAGAAGAAACACCTGTTATTGATGATATTGAGATTTTTGCAAAGTGGGAGCTTTATATTCATCAAATAAACTACTATGTGACTGTATCTGGTGATAACAAAAATGATGGATTAACCGAGGCAACTGCTTTTGCTACAATTCAGCATGCTGTAGACATTGCTAAGGCTCATAATAATACAAATGATAGTAAGTCTCAGTATATTATTAATATATCAGGTATATTAGAAGATGATGAAACAGATGCTCAAAGTTCATCGATGATTAGCATTTCTGACACCAAGGCATTACATATTACACTAAAAGGCATTTCTCAATACAAAAGCGGAACAATAAATGCTCAAGGGCATAAGCGTGTTCTTCACGTGGCTGGAAATAATACAACAGTAGTTATTGATGACTATATTACACTTACCGGAGGTAGTGCGGAAAAAGGTGGCGGTGTATGGGTAGAGGCTGGAAGACTCACTTTGCAAGGAGGAGCAGTTATTGGTAATACTGCAACGCTGGCCGGTGGAGGAGTCTTTGTTGATGTTGGAGCAACTTTAAACTTAAAAGATGATCCTACTATCTCTTCAAATACTGTTAATACTGTAAACAATAACATTGAGTATGTTTATAGCAGTGAAGAAAACAGAGGTAATATCTTTATAACAGGAAGCTTGACCGGAAAAAGCGATAGTATTGGTATAACTTCAGGTAGTACAAATTCAAAAGCAGTCGTTATTGAAGGAGTATCTAATTTATCGAAGGATGAGATAAAAAAAGTGCTTATTAGTGATAAACAAACAGCATTTTTTATAGATAATAATACCATAAAAGAAACATTTATTACCTACATAATTGAAGGTGAAGAACCTCTTTATGGTCCATATCCTACTGCTCAAGAGGCTATATCTGCTATGCGTAATAGTTCAACATCAGGAAAAAGCTATGTATTGCGAATAGATGGTATTGCAGAAGAGGGAAGTAGCTATGATAATGCCGTTGTTTCTGTTTCAAGTATTCCAACACTTACCATACAAGGATTATCTAAAGATTTACCTGGTATTATTAAGGCAGATGGGACAAAAAGGGCTTTATACTACGATGGTAGGAATAATAGCTTGATACTTGGCGAAAACTTAACAATAACAGGAGGCAATGCTTCTGAAGGAGGTGGTGTTTTTACGTATGGAAGGAACTTTACGTTAACTATAGATGGATGTAATATTATTGATAATTCTTCAGAAAAAGGTGGCGGAATTTATCTTTCTTCACAGTCAAATTGGAGTGGCACTGTTGTGCTTAATAAGGGCAAAATTGAAAATAATATTGCAAGTGATGTTGGAGGTGGGATATTTTTGGATGAAACTGTCAAGTTAAGTATCACTGGTGGCTCCATTACAAATAATACCGCGGGTAATAATGCTGGTGGTGTCTTTATTGATACAGATAGAACTTTGTATTTAAGTGGAGACCCTATTATAAAAAATAATACAGTAGACGGTAGTGATAGTAATTTAGCGTATAGTTTTTCTTCGGCAGGAAGAGGAAATATTGTTGTAGATGCTCCGCTTACAGGAAATGAAGGAGATATTGGCATTGTTTCACATAATATTTTGTATGGAACTGAAATTATTCCTGCATCCGATTATTTAACAGAGCAAGCTTATAAGGTTTTTAAAAGCGACAAACCCGAAATGGATTTTTCATTGCAGGAGAAATCTTTGGTTGCTATAGGAGAACAACCAAGTTTTTCAATTATGTATTCAAAAGAGGGAGATTCAACCCACGAAGGGCCTTTTAATAGTGTGCAAGATGCAATAAATAACATTATTAATAAAAATGATGGGTCACACTATACTCTTACGATAGGAGGTCTTGCTGTCAATGAATCGGCAACACCGAGCAGTACGGCTCTCTGTGTTATTAACACCTCTGATAGTTTAACATTAACAATTAAAGGTGACTCAAAGCAAAACCCTGGAATTATTGATGCCACCGGCAAAGAAAAGACGGTTCTTTATGTAAATGCATTAAATGCAAATATTTTCCTTGGTGAGAACCTAACAATAGCAGGAGGGAATTATGGGGTTAGTGTTAATGCTGGAAATATTACAATGTTAGAAGGTTCTCAAATAACAGATATTCACTATGTAGATTACTATGAGGGTAGTGCAGTAACACTATCAGGTAGTGGAAAATTTACTATGGATGGTGGGTCAATATTTAATAATTATCCTGCATCTCAAAGTGGTGTTATAAAAGTGTCTGCTTCATCAAGCAGTAGGAACAACCCACAGTTTGTGCTAAACGGCGGCACTATCTTTGGTAACACACTTTTAGATCAATCGGGAGTGATTCGAGTCACGGCTTCCGGTGATTCAAATAATATTGTTACAATGAACGGAGGTACGATTGAGGACAACGGAACCAGTGTTGATATTATAGCGTATGATAATTCAAATAATATTGTTACAATGAACGGAGGTACGATTGAGCACAACGGAACCGGTGTTGATATTACAGCGTATGATGATTCAAAAAATATATTTGTTATGAAGGAGGGCACAATCAAAGCTGACACATATGAAGATACATATGGAATTAGATATCAATCATATGAGGACTCATCAAATATTGTTTCGATTGAAAATGGAAATATTCTCAACCATAATACTGGTATAATTGGCTCAGTCAGCACTGTTCTTGGCGGAACTCCGATAGGTCTTGTTTCGGTAAAAGGGGGAAATTTAACAGGGAACAAAACGGGAATAAGAGTAGATACATTGTTGCTAAGTGGAAACCCTGTTCTAGACAACGATACCGACATTGAAGTTGCAAGAGATGCAGAAGTTTATATTACAGGAAACCTTTCAGATATATCTGATAGTATTATTATAAATGACTATTATGATGATGAAAGGACTAATTTTGCAACAGGTACAATTCCTATGGCAATTTACGATAGAATAATTCCTTCAAACAAGCCAGCAAGTAATACATATACTATTACTCTTTCTGATGCAGAAAAATTTGTTCATAAAGAGGGGAAGGTGCTTGAGCTGAGTTCAAATAGTATTGTTATACAGTAGTTATAAAAATTACTTTGATCAAAAGTCTCTCGAAAGAGAGGCTTTTTTCTTGCAAACAAGACCCCATTCATGCTATAATCCCAATTAATAATTCATAACTAGTAACTAGTAATTAACATCAGGAGATTCCATGTCAGACGTAAAATCAATTTTAGCCGAATGTGAAGCGATGCTTTCGGGGCATTTTTTGCTTTCATCGGGAAAACATTCAAGCCAATATTTTCAATGCGCAAAACTTTTGCAATATCCTAACAAAG
>CAYJFX010000026.1:0-22758 GCA_964369735.1 uncultured Treponemataceae bacterium | reverse complement strand
GGACAAGTACAACAGGAGTAATTCTTTGTGAGCATATAAAGGCACTTGATTTATCGAGTAGGGAATACAAAATAATCGAAAAACTCCCTATCGATATTTTACATGAAGTTCTTGATACCGTATATGCTCAAATAGAAATAGTTTAATTTTCCCTATGTTCAACCCACAAAAGGGCATCGGTATCGTAGCCGAGGTCTTTAGCAATTGCAAGGTATTCCATTTTTACATCATCTGGAATTGTAGGGGTGCGGCTTAAAATCCACAAGAATTTGTGAGTAGAGCCACAGACAAGAGCGTATTGGTAGTCTTCATCCAGTGCTATAATATTATAGTCACCATAGAAAGGTCCAAAAAAAGAAACTTCTAGTGCTCCCTCTGTTTCTAAACCACGAAGGCGCGCTTTTCCAACAATGTTTGATTCTTTTTCTTTTTTTGTGTTATAGCCGTTGTTTTCGACGCGAACAGTCCCATCATCATTAAGGGTATAGTTTGCCGTTACATCAATTAAGTTTTTTTCAAAGCTATGATCGAGCCTTGCAACTTCGTACCACGTGTTTAAATATGACGGCAAAGAAAAGTCTTGTACGACTTCAATGCTTTCAGGGCTACTTACACAGCCAATAAGTGTAAAAACTGTGAGAAAGCTGGTGAGGCTAAAAACAGCAATTTTCTTTTTTTGTTCAAATCGATTTTCAATTTTTTTCATAAAATATCTCCATTTTCTAATATCCAAAAGATGCAAAGCAAGGTTGTTTTTACATCATACAAAATATTCAAAAACAAGTCAATGGCCAAAAACATACAAAGGTTTCAAATAATTTATTTAGGGTCATATTTATATCTAAAAAACCTGTGGACAATGCTTGCTTTGTGTATTATAATTTATAATTATATATGGAGGCAAAAAATGGCAGCACTTATTGACGAAATAACAAAAAACCAACCGTTAACAATAGGAGAAACAATCGAGCTTGCGCAAAAGCATTCGGTGCGAGTTGTTGATGTAGTTTTACACGAAGCTGAAATTCAGCTGGGTAAATCGCGAGAAGTTATTATTAAAGAAGTAATGGAAGAATATAAACATAATCTTGAAGCGATTGATATTGGCTTAAAAGATGGTGAAAGTATTTTGCTAGGGACGGTCGCTTCTCAATTAAACAAAATTGATGGGCCAAAATGTTTTGAAGACAGTTTTTTAGACGATGCACTTTTATATACTTTGGGGGCTCAAGTAGGTAATCACTGTGTCGGGCTTCGCCCTTGTGCAGGCACTGGTGACTCTTGTCCATACGCCGGGCTTGTTAAAGCAATGATGAAAGCAGGTTACGATGAAAAACTTATTGGTGAAATTGCGTGCTTGATAGTAAAAATTGGTGGAATTTTCCGTGTTGGAAAGGTAACAACTGGCTGTAACATGGAAGGATATGGCGCAGGAGCTGCATGTACCGCTGCCGCAATTGTAGCCTTAAAAAATGGAAGTCCTGAGCAAATGGAAAAAGCCATGGTTCTTGCTATGTCGCCAACAATTGCAGTGCCTTGTACTCCACGAGTTTTGGTGCCTGCGTTATGTACTACTCATGTTGGTGGGGCAATTTTGTTAGGCATGTATTCTGCCAATCTCTGCTTAGCTGTTGATATGACGGTAAATGTGCCCATTGATGTTATGCTTTCAATGGCATATGAATCACATAAGGATTCAGCTAAACACATCGTTCCAACAATTGTAAATTTTATGGAACCTTTCTTTAAGAGAAAGCCCCAAGTTGAAGAGCTTATTGCAAAAGAGATTCGAGATGCAGAAGCCAAACAAATAGACGAGACTTTAATAAAAGCAAAGGAAATTGCAAAAACTCTTGCAAAGGGAACAACTCCAATTACCCAAACTTTTGGAGAGGCCGTAGTTGGTGGAAGTAGTCAAGCTGTTGGCTCTCCTACTAATGCTGGACGAATAGCTCATGAACTTGCAAAAGGGAAAATTAAAAAAATTACTATAGAGCTATATCCTGAATTATTTGCTCGGCGTGCCATAAATGTGCCAGGGGTTTTAATGGGTGCTGCTTTTGGTGCAAAAACCTCTGATTATGATTCATATAATAAATCGGTAGCAATGGTAAAAGACCTCGGTATTGAAGTTGAAATAAAAGAAAATAAAGAGCCTCAAATACAAAAAGTTACAATTGAAACCGATGAAATGACGTGCTTTGTAGATACTCTTAATCGTGGTGGCGCACGTCTTGTGCTCCGCGATGCTTCTCCGTCGTTGGAGGAAGCAAAAGAAGCGGCAAAACGAATTGGAATAGTTGTTGTAGAGTAAAATTTTATTAAAAAATTACAATTAGTATAAAATGTCTTGCTTGAATTTTCTAGGTTTTTTATATATAATGCAGTAATTAATTATTTGTTAAGAAAGGGGATGGTAAAAGCACAATGGGGTGATTTTATCATTTGTAGTTTGAATAGCGTTGCTTTTTCAAATTGCTCGGTAACGACCTATATAGTGCGCTGATAGCGTAGAGTGTTTTAAGGAGAGTGTAATGAGTTTAAAGAATGCGTATTTAGCAAAGGTTTTTTCAACAACAAAAGAAAAGTATCCGCATGAGGCAGAATTTTTACAAGCTGTAGAAGAAGTTTTGCAATCTTTTGAACCGGTTGTAGAAAAAAGACCTGAGCTAGAAAAACATGCAATTATGGAAAGAATTGTAGAACCTGAAAGAATTATTTCTTTTAGAGTTTCTTGGGTAGATGACGCAGGAAAAGTACAAGTTAATCGTGGCTATAGGGTACAATTTAATTCTGCTATTGGTATATATAAAGGTGGACTTCGTTTCCACCCATCAGTAAATCAGTCAATTATTAAATTTTTAGGTTTTGAGCAATGTTTTAAAAACTCTCTAACAGGCTTGCCTCTTGGTGGTGGTAAGGGTGGTTCAGATTTTGACCCAAAAGGTAAATCAGATGCAGAAGTTATGCGCTTTTGTCAAAGTTTTATGACAGAACTTGCAAAACATATTGGACAATTTACCGATGGACCTGCAGGAGACATTGGAGTTGGAGCTCGCGAAATTGGTTATATGTTTGGGCAGTTAAAACGGTTGCAAAATGAGTTCAATGGAACGCTTTCAGGTAAAGGTATTCCTTATGGCGGTTCTTTAACACGAAAAGAGGCAACAGGATACGGGGTTTGCTACTTTGCAGATGAGATGCTTAAAGATAGGGGCCTTTCGTTTGAAGGGAAAACTGTAGTGATTTCAGGATCAGGAAATGTTGCTATTTATGCAACCGAAAAAGCAACGCAACTTGGGGCAAAAGTTGTTGCTTTAAGCGATTCAGGCGGATACATTTATGACGAAAATGGTATAAACTTAGATGTAGTAAAAGACTTAAAAGAAGTAAAAAGAGCAAGAATTAGTGAATACACAAAGATTGTAAAGGGTAGTATTTATGAAGACAAAAAAAGTATTTGGTCTCTTAAATGTGATATTGCACTTCCTTGTGCTACGCAAAATGAAATTCGTCTTGAACATGCAAAAATGTTAATAGATAATGGTTGTCTTGCTGTTGTTGAGGGATCAAATATGTCTTCTGACTTAGAAGCTATCAATGCATTCTTAAACAGTAAAACTGTCTTTGCCCCATCTAAGGCTGCTAACGCAGGTGGAGTTGCTGTTTCAGGTCTTGAAATGACTCAAAACTCAATGCGTCTTTCTTGGACATTTGAAGAAGTTGATGCTAAACTACAAGAAATTATGAAAAACATCTACCAAAACTGCTCTTTTGCAGCAAAAGAATACGGTATTGAAGGAAACTTAGTAGCAGGTGCAAATATTGCAGCATTTGCAAAAATTGCCGATGCAATGATCGCCCATGGGGTAGCATACTAAAAAATTTTTACAGTAATTATTGTAAACAAAAAAAAGCTGTTGTGGAAACACAACAGCTTTTTTGTCTCTAGGTGGCTAGTGTTATACTACTGTTCCACCAAGTACGTTTGTAAAGTGTGTTAAACAGTAATCGTGTCCTGCTTGGTTAAAGCTTGCAACACCATCTTTGTAAACCACAATTTTATAGCCTAAGTTATAAGCATCAACTGCAGCATGTAAAACACAAATATCAGTACATACACCTACTAAGTGAACTTCTTTAATATCTCTTTCTTTAAGTTTCATATCAAGTGGAGTTCCAGCAAATGCAGAGTATCTGAATTTTGGAATATAAACGTATCTGTCTTGAGGGAATCGTTCTACAGCAGCTTTTGTTTCACCAAAGAGAGCTTTTCCGTATTCAGAGTCACAGTGAGCAGGGAACATCCCAACTTCAGGTGAATACTTTTCGTTTTCATCATGATCATCACATGCATTAATTACGAAATCACCACTTTTACTGAACTCATCAACAAGACTTGCTATTTTTTTATCGAGCGCTTGACCTGGAGCTCCACAAGTGAGTTTTCCATCATCAGCTACGAAGTCATTATTATAATCAATAATTATTAAGGCTTTTTTTGCCATTACGTACCTCCAAGTACTACATTAAAAGGGTGTCCCACATACCTAAGTGCATTAAAATTGCAGGTACAAAGGCTGCGAAAATACCTTCAAGTATTAGCAGAACAGGTGTGAATTTTCCAAGTGGTTTTCCACATGCGCTTTCAACGAATCCTGACCCCCAAAGAATTGCCCATGCATACCATAAAAATACGTATTGGTATAATCCTGTAGGAATTGTAACAGTCCCCATAACAATAGCAAAAACAGCTACCATACCTGAGTACCAACCATAAGCACGTCCATCTAACCCAAACAACATGTTTGAAGCAAGAATAGCATAAGTAAATCCGAATAGGAATCCACCGGCCGCATTTTGGTAATCCATAACAGATTCAGCCCGTGCAAGACCAATAAAGTTTCCAACAACAATAACAATTGCAGTGATGATATTCATCATAGACAATGTTTTTGGGTCTGCCTTTCCGAAAATCAACACTCCATTCATAACCAATGTAATTCCAACAAAGGTTAAAGCAACAGCTAGCATAAAAGCCTCCTAAGGTGATACAGTTTTGTCGCTGTATCGTTATAAAATAATATGGGGGGATGGTCTTTGATTTGCAATTTTCTGCTATTCAAATTCATTTTATTTTAAAATGGTTAACCAAACCCCACCATTAAATTGTAAAGCATGCGAAGGTATCTGTCAATTCTTTTTTTCTGTTTGGATATGGCTTAGCGGTTTTTTATCTATACAAATATATAGTGTTTTTTGCGCACTTGCTCTTTTAAGATTTTACTTATTTCTGGCAGTAGGACTAAAAAAAAGCCCATGCAATTTCTGTGATGCATGGGCTTCTAAAGTTTTACACTTCTGGATTACATTTTTTGTCTAGCAGTTTGCTTAATACAGTGTATAGTATTACTGTTGCAATGAAGCCGACAACAGGGGATATGAAAAAATTTGCTTTAAGGGCTATGTATCCACAGACCCCTCCTATTACCCATGAAATTATTGCGAGTATGTTTACATTTTTCATCTCTTTACTTTTCTTAATAAAAAAGTTTTCTGCAATGAGAAGTCCTGGCACTGGTGCTATGAGTACAGATAGTGTTTGTACAATTGGAAGAAGGTATTTTAGAGCTCCAAAGAATGCAAATACTGCAGCAAAAAGTGAAATTCCTATTGCAATATGTTTGTGTGTGATTTTACCTTTTAATTTTGTTTCTTCAAACACATTTTGTAAGGCTAAACTTGCAGCGTAAATATTATTATCTTGAGTTGTCCACAAGCAAAAAATAGTACAAATAAACACTAAAACCGAAAGGCCTAATGCTGCAGTTGCGCTGATAAAGTCTGGCTTTCCTGTTGCTGTGGCTACAAGTATCCCACATGTTTGTAGTGCAAACAAACCAATGATAAATGCACAGAATCCACCGATCGCTACATGCTTTTTCTTTTTAGCAAAACGGCACACGTCTGGGGTAATTACACATCCAAAAATCCAGCTACCAATTACAGATGCAGAGGCTTGAGTAAAGGTAAGTGTTCCCTCTGTAGGTACGTATCCTATAGAGTCTGCAAAAAAGTTAGTTTGAGCTCCTACACTTACAACACATACAATAGATAGTATAATTGCAGCAGGTACGCCTAACCAGCTTATAAACTCTAAGCCTTTAAACCCACGAATAGCACTTTGTGCCCAAAGAGCTATAATAATAACAGCGGTAATACTGATTGGGATTGGCCACCATGGAAAGGTTGATACAATCATTTTTGAAAATGTATCCCCATTTATTCCAACCCAATTGATTGCAGAGATTGCAAGAATTACTGAGAAAATACTTGACCCTTTTTTTCCAAAAGCCTTTCTTGATAAAAACGCAGTTGACAAACCTGATTTAAATGCCATCAAACCAGTGATTATTACAAGCGCTATTAAAAAAGCATCTGCTGCTAGAATAGCTGTAATTGCATCTTTGAATTCCATTTTATACCCGATTGCAGCACCGGTTACAAAGTTTGAAAGTGCGATTGCGTATCCTGCTAGTACAACAAAGATACTTAACCCATTTTTTTTCTGACTTTCAGGAACCTTTTCAAACGCAAATTCATAATTGCTAGTTCCTGATTCTTTTTGATCACTCATTTTTCCTCCTAGAGATCCTCAATATATATGTGCTCAAAACTTTCTTCGTACATATAGGTGCATTTTTTTCTGCTTTAGTTATGTTGAAAGAGAAGTTGTTGATCGCATGCGATTATAACATTTTTTTATTTTTCTGGCTATAGGTGTGTATTAATTAGAAAGATATAGCAATATTTTCTGGCACTTTCATGATAGTGTTACCAACACATACCACAGCACCTTGGATTAGATTATTTTTATAAAGGGATTGGGCTACCTCATAACCACTGAGGGTAGCCTTATATTTTACAATTTCAGGAATATTTTCTGCTTTTACGGTTACAATCTGACCGCGAATATCTGTTCCTTCATCTATTTCCTCTGCTAAGCAGCGTAAAATATTCGGGTCTTCAGCATCTGTCATATTTGCTATGTAAGTTGCACAGGCGTCAGCGATAGAGGCTTTTTGAGCAAAAGCAGTTACAAATGTTGCAATTCCTTTTGAAAAGCTCCTTCCTGACATACCACTGGTGCAAATTCCACAAATATTTTGCTCACTTGTAATGTCAATTTTTAAAGACTGTTCATCATTTACAGGAATTGCTATTTTGATAGCATCGCCCTCTATATTATAAAGGGCGATATCACCACCATTATTTATTATTGCTTTTGTGGCACCCAATTCGCATGCAATGAAAGAAGCATACTCAGAAAATGACCCTGCAACGGCTGCGAGCGTGTTTAATTCAGCATACTCGGTAGCTTCAACAGCAATAATCATTTGTTTGAGAGTCCAAGGAAGGTTTTCTGAAAATTGAATTGAGCGCATTTTTTTTAATTCTGGAGTATACGGGGAAAGACGTGAAAACTCCTCTAACACTTCAATTGCAACCTTTGATGCAATTGAAGTGTTGCGTTTTCCATTTAACCTGCAGTCAATACTCATTTGTACAGGACCATGGTTTACAAAAACGCGGGCATCATCCAAGAGGGAGTACACGTTATGAACCGATTTTTTTTAATAGTTCATCTTTAGTGATAATGTTTGCCTTGTGACCACCGAGTTCAATAAATTTTTCTTTAGTCATGGTGTACTCGACTGGTGCAACAGTAGCAGGTGTTGGAACCCACGTGATTGGGTTTTCCACCATTTTGGAAACATCAACCATAAAGTTTATACCTCCACCTGGAAGTACCCATGCTCTTGCACCGCCAATGGTAAGCTTAACTTCGTCACGGTGAACAGCCTCTGTGAGCTTTTTCGGGTATGTTGTAACACCTGCCCTAGCACTACCGCCAGTTCCGCCTGTATAAATTACTGAAACAGAGGATGTTTCGCACGTATCGGTAATAAGTTGTGTAACCTCTTGTACTTCTTTTGTCATGGATATTTCTTTAACAGACCCATCGGCTTGTACCTCTAAGAGGCCTGATTTTCTTCCTGTTGTCTCTGTTACTAAGATTTTCATACCAGGTTTTGCTATTGCCATATCTACAGAAGCTACTGCACCCACAAAAGTTTCTATATCTGTCCCACCGAGGCCTGTTCCTGCTTTACCAAAATAACGTCCTCGAGTACTTTTTGTTCCAGTAGGAACTACACCTGAGTATGTCATTCCTACTTCAGCGCCAGCGAGGTGCTCTGATAGGAGACCTACAACGTGATAATCAAGGATAATTGCTTCATCAACAACTGATGCTAATTGAGGTGCAAACATTCCTATTGTTGCACTTCCACACCCAACGCGCATTATTTCTTCAGCTTTTCCATCAATAACGGGGGTTTTGCCTTGTTGAAGTTCTAATGTAGCACCTTCATCTACCTTTAGTGTTACTGAACGGCCATTTGCGAGATCAACAATCGTTTTAGCGACAATAAAACCGTCGTTTCCATGACTTAAGAGGTTTGCTCCGCCTAGTGTAAGCATTTTTGAGCCATACTCTTCTGTTGTTACCATTCCTACGATTTTTCCGTCACGCTTTACTTTAGCACCTTCTTCACCGATGTAGTGATTAACATCAATCTTAACCTTTACACCACTGTATGAAAGGGGGGCTTCAGTTACTACTGTCACAACGTCTACATCATTTTGGGCTTGTTCTACAATGAATGGAGCGGGTCTACAGCAAGGGTAGGCCGATCCTGCCCCTACGGCGGTTGTGTTTGGAACAAGATTAAGGGCCTCCTCAGTGACTGGTTTTACATTCACTACTAGTGGGCGATTGCGTATTATGGTACCGTCTTTATTAGAAAATCGTGTGCATGCTCCAGTTGCTCCAAGTGGAATTGTGCATCGCACTGGACAGTTTGTACAAACACTGTATCCTTCTTGAGTTTCATCAACTATTTTTGTTATTGATTTAAAGGGGCACACTCTTGCACAAATGCCACAAGATACGCAGTTTTGTTTTGTGTAGGCTTTTTTATCTTTTAGCTCAATTGCATCAATAGGGCAATTTTTTACACAAATATTACAGCCTCTGCATGTTTCAAGGTTTATTTCTATCATATAGTTCTCTTTTTTTATAATAGGCTCAAGCCAAATATTATTTGGCTTGAGGTTTGAAATTATTTTTCTGCTTTCTTTGTTGCAGGAGGAGTGTTTCTGCTTGTTGTACACATTACTTTGCCATCAATGATAACCATAGAAATGCCAACAATGTCACCTGCCGCAAACGCATCAAGTGCGTTTTCTCCTTGTCCACCCATTGGAGCGTCCATAATAACAAAATCTGCAGCCTTACCCTCTGCAATAAAACCTACATCAAGTCCATAAACTCTTGCAGTATTACCTGTTGCAGCGCAAATTGCTTCTGCAGCGCTTACCTTTGTGTGAGATGCAATATATGCTATAGTTCTAATTACACCTAGCGGGATAATCCCTGTTCCTGAAGGAGAATCGTTTCCTATCATTAAACGTGATAATTGGCCAGCATCTTTCATTGCATCGCATGCATGTTGCATGGTCTTAAAGTTACCACATTGAACAACCTCAAGATTGATTTTTGTGTCTTTAATAAGCTTGTCAATCTCTTGGTTTGAAATTGATGTAGGCCCACCATTTACGTGGCATGCGATATCAGGGTCGGCCTCAATAACCATTTCAGCTGTTACAGTAGATGAGCCTGGAATTGAAGTTCCACCAGTATGCATTTGTATAATGAAACCATTTTTTCTAGCCCATTGTACCATTTCATTTGCTTCTTTTGGGTCTTTGACCGAACCGAGCCCAATCTCGCCAACAATGAAGCATCCTTCTTTTGCGAGGTCTTCAAAATCTTTTTCAACCAAGCCTTTTTCAAGGATAATTGCTCCTCCATGAAGTTTTACTCCACCGGGTCTGGCATTTTGAGAAGACTTATGGCAAACGAGTGCTAGTGACTTTGTTCCAAGCGCATCCTTTGGCCTGCCTGGAGTATGTGGTTCTCCTGCGGAAATCATTGTAGTAACACCACCATGAAGGGAGCTGTCAATAAAATTTAATATGCTTTGGCGTGGAGAAAAGTCACCTAAAACGGGGTGAACATGTGAATCTATTAACCCTGGTGTTACGGTTGTTCCCTTTGCATCTATAGTGGATTCGATAGTAGCGCCTGCTAATATGCTTTCATCACCTATTTTTGCAATCTTTCCGTCCTCAATAAGTATTGTGTTAGCGTTTAGAATAGGATTTTCTATATCGCCTGACACCAATACGCCAATGTTTTTAATAGCTATAGCCATTTTGTCCTCCTAGTAATATCTCTTTGTCATAAAAGACAAAGAAGCTTGCCTGTATGAATTTCATACAGGCTATTTTTTTTGTCGTATTCTATTTTATCATTACTTTTAAAGTTTTAGCAAGCTTTATTTTACAAATTCGTCTTCAAGCTTAGCAAACTCATCAAGTCCTACTAATGTGTTAAAGTCAGCAAAGGTTATCATTTTGTCGATACTTGTTTTTGTTGTTCCATCAGCCTTCAATTTTTCCCACAATTCAAACATTGCTTTTGCACAAATATATGTTGATGCTGTTGGGTAAATAACAAGTGAATATCCAATTTTTTCAAGCTCTGAGTTTGTTGGCATTGGAGTTCGCCCGCCCTCAACCATATTTGCCAAAGTTGGCTTTTTAATCTCTTTATGCACAAGTTCCATTTCTTCAACGCTTTCAACACTTTCAACAAAAATAATGTCAGCGCCTGCCTCTTCATAGGCCTTTGCTCGTTTAATTGCTTCTTCAATACCAAAGGTTGTCCTAGCATCGGTTCTTGCAATAATACAAAAGTCAGGGTCAGTACGTGCGGCACACGCAGCCTTAATTTTGCCAACCATTTCTTCCATTGGAACAACTTTTCTTCCTGACATGTGTCCACATCGTTTAGGAGCAACTTGGTCTTCCAGTTGGATGGCTGCTACTCCTGCTGCTTCATATTCAGCAACAGTTCTCATAACAGAAATTGCATTTCCAAATCCTGTATCACCATCTGCAATAACGGGTACTGATACAGCCGCTGCCATATTACGAGCTCTTGTGAGCATTTCGCTCATGCAAAGTAAGCCAATATCAGGCTTTCCAAGCGCACTTGCAGCTTGTCCATAACCTGTCATATAGACAGCTTTAAAGCCGCATTTTTCAATTACTCGTGCTGTTAGTGCATCATGTGCACCTGGGGCTACCAAAATTTCTTTTGCCGCCAAAAGTTCTCGTAGTTTTGTTGTTGTTTTCATGTAAACCTCTTTGTATTTTTATTGTAAATTATTTTTTAGAATTGCGAAAGCATATTCATTGTCTTTTTGACATATTATCCCCCCCGCATATAATATGTAATTTTTATCAATTACTACATTATATGTTTTAGGAAGTAAAGACATCCCTTTATTTTTTAAGGCATTTATTATTATGCTCTTTGACTCTTCTTCATCTCTGTATGCAAAGATTCCTCCCACAGCAATAATAGTTTCAACATTTCGTAGATCGCGCCCTATGGGCATTCCTGAGCTTATTCCCGTTACAGGATCTGGTTCAATAGCAATATAGCCAGCATGGCGCTTAAGTGCAATTTCAACGGCAGTTTCAGCAATAAGGGTGTCAAAATAGTATTCTTCATCACTGGAAGGTAACCTTTTTGTGTCTTGTTCCATTGATAGGGCATACTCATAAAAGCGCTCTGCTATAGCATCATCCTTTATTCCCCGTTGGTGTAAAATAAGCTTTGCACTCTTTGTGTGTAAGACTCCAAGAGCACTTACGCGCATGCCCAAATTACCCTCAACACTACGAAGTGAAACTTGGCGGTAATTTGACACAACAAGTCCTATTTCTTCATCGGGGAGTTCAGAGTAAGCAGGAATAACTGAATGGATATCGGTTGTTGCACCGCCCAAATCTACTACAATAAGATCGCCCATTCCTTCTTCAAAGTCGGTACCCTTTGCCAATACTTCTGCTGCGAGTAATACGGCTCCTGGAGTTGGAATTACTTTATCATTTGTTATTTCCTTAACAATCTTTGAAAGGCCCTCCGCCTTCGTTATTTGCTTAATAAACTCTTTGTGAATGGTGTTTCGCGCCTCATCCACATTTAATACATGGATTGTTGGCATAATGTTGGCAATTCGAATGTGCTTTACTTTACCTTCTTTAAGAATCTGTGCAACAGTTGCTTGAGCGGCAATGTTTCCCGCGATTACAACCATTGCATTTACATTGCTTTTTACAATTATTTTTGCATTCTCAATAATTGATTCTTCGTTTCCAAAGTCTGTCCCACCAGCTAAAAGAATGATATCAGGCAAAATTTCTTTTAAAATTTCTATTTTGTACTCTTCAGTATCTTCACTCGAAATAATTTCAAGAATTTTTGCACCACTACTCATGGCTACTTCCTTGGCTGCCTTAGCGGTTACACGCGCCATATAGCCCATCGCAACCATGCGCAGGCCTCCTGCTGCACTGGAGGAGGCCAAAATTTCTTTGGCCTCGATGCTTTCAGAGCCCAATTGTTCCCTTATAATAGAGCGACCATTCTCTATCCCTTCATGAACATCATGTATCGTTGTCGGGGATTGACTCGACGCTATAAGTTTTTCGTTTGCGAACAATCTTTGCTTTGTGTAGGTACTACCTATGTCAACAATAAAGTAGTCATGCATTATTTTACCGTATATACATTTCCATCCATTATTCTTCTCGCTGTTCTATTTATTTCAGCCCTTGTTAAATTCCAGCTTCCATCATTGTTTTCTGCTGTTACATTGAGAGAAATAATCCCTGCTGGGTGGCCTATGTTTAATTCAACATTTTTTCCCTTGTTTTTTGCGAGCATTGCTTCATTTACAATACTTCCTTCTATGCGAGCAGCTGCTCCTGTGCATACTGTTGCAGTGCCTGCATATGTTTTGTGAACAACTTGCATAAACATAAGACGAGAAACAAAGTCTAGGTCTTTTTCTTGAATTTTAGCATTATTTGTAAACGATGTATAATCTTGGGCTTCAGAAATTACCGCTAGCATAGGAAATGCAGGTATGTCTTTTACAGCATCTTCCCAGTTAGTGCAAAGCCCCATTTTTACCGCACCTTTAGCTCGAATTTCTTCCAAAGTTTTAAGAAGTTCTTTGTTTTCATCTATTTGTGAGGGTGTTTCTATGCCACTCATTTTTAGGTCGTTTGCGCGCACAAAAACAACAGGGTTTGCTGCATCTACCAATGACGCTTCAATGGTACCTAGCCCTGTTACATCGATAGAGTCAATAACGTTTCCTGTAGGAAGAAGTTTTCCTGTTGCAGCACCTTGTGCATCAGAAAAGTCTATTACAACCTCTGAGCCTTTTCCAGGAACGCCTGCAATTTCATAATCGCCTGTTACCTTTGCTTTTCCGCCAACGACTTCAACCTTTTCAATAAGCATTTTTTGTGTGTTTGTGTTAAAAATGCGAACGGTTGTTATAGGTTCTTCAATTTTTACTAAGCCTTCATCTACTGCGAATGGGCCTACTCCCGCAGAAATATTTCCGCAATTTCCTGAGTAGTCAATTGTTGGGGCAGTGTAAGAAACTTGCCCAAAAGTATAGTCTACATCGGCACCTTCCACATTTGATTTTCCGATAATTGCAAGCTTACTGGTAAGAGGATCTGCCCCTCCTAAACCATCAATTTGTCTAATATCTGGGCTGCCAAAAATTTTTAATATTAACGCATCTCTCTCTTTTTCATCTTGTGGAAGATTTTCGCTTTTTATATAAATCCCTTTACTTGTCCCGCCTCTCATAATTACAACGGGCGTTTTTAGTTGTTCCATAGATTATCTCCTAAAAATTGTCTTTTATTTTGTTGCGTGGCTATTGATAAAACCAACGGTATCTCTGTCGATGTCGGTACCTGGTCCAAAAAATGCATCAACACCCAAAAAGCCTGTGCCCTCTTCATTTATCTTCTTTTCAAATAAGGCATGCTCTTCTTCTTTTTCTGCGATTCGTCCGCCAGCAAAAAGAACTACTTTGTCTCGTATACCGAGCTCTTTTAACCGTGCATCTACACGTGGGAAAAGGTCAAGCCCTAGTCCTAGAAGGTTACTTACGCCAACAAATTTTGCATTTACCTCTGCTGCTACATCTGCAACTGTTTCTGGAAGATTCATCCCTCTTAAAAAGACAACTTCATATCCTGCTTGCTCAATTCCTTCTTTAGCCATATTTATACCTACAACGTGGGCATCGGCTCCAACGGTTGCAAGTACAACTTTGTCTTTTTTTGTAATTTTTGGTGGTGGGGCTACAACAACATCTTCTTGTGATATTGGCATGTATTTTTCATCAACTCCTAGAGGTGTGTATCCTTTTACATATCGTCGAATGCCATCTTTATCTCTGTGGGTTTTTACAAAGCGTTTTAAATCCCAACCTCCAGCCCGAGGAGTATCGAGAACGCCATCTTTTCCTGCTTTTACTACAAGGTCAATAAGCTGTTCTGCGGTGTATGTATTCCAAAATGATTCATTTATTTCTTCCATTTTGAGCATTCTATCTTTTTCGAGAACTTTTGTTAAAACAGCGAGTGCTTCAAGCTTAATTTCTTCTTTTCGTGCATCAATATATGGGTCATTAATATCGATTTTATGCATACCATCAAAAACATTTTGAGATGCCCAAATAGCTTTTGCCATGGAGTCTCCAGTAGGAATACCAACATTTTCAGCGGCCTTAGGTCTATAAAAGTTTACACCACCTAGTTTTGCACTTACCGCCATTCTTGCAAAGTGTGCTTGTTCAGCAATGAGGTCTGCTGGTGGGTTTTGGAATGTTTCGGGAACGCAAATAATAAACTCACTCCAAATGCTTTCTCTAATTGCGCGAATAAGAGCTAAGTCTGCAAGAATGTTAATTCCTGCTACATTCATTTGGATGCCACTAAGTGACGCGGGAAGGCCTGCTTTTACCGCTAGTCCTTCTGCAAGTAAGCACATTGCTAATGCCATACCATCGGTACCCATAATATTGTTTATATGTTTATGGGTGTCAAGTTGGGCAAAAATTCCATTTTCACCACAAAGCTCGATTGCCTTGTAGCCGTTAACAACCTTTGTTCTAAAATCATGAATACCCCTTCCGCCAAAGTGAACATGGATAACAGGGCCAATATCAGTACCATCAAAGCCTGCAATGAGGGCATTTAGAACATTCAAGTGAGTTGTGTCGCCTGTTGAGTTTACACGAAGTGGGTGAACTTTTCCACCGCCCAGTTTTATAAATTCTCGCTCTCCTTGTGGTGTAATACCACCTTTGCCTCTCGACTGATCAATAAGCTCTCGGCCGTCTTTTGGGTCAATGTGGCGAGTTGCTTCTGAGTGAACAAATTGGAAAATAGTAATATCAAGTTTTTCTGCCATGTCATACATTGCTTGAGATTCTTTGTATGTTTCATCAGCTGAGTTTCTTCCTAGTATAGGGTTCATCACAGGGGTGCTGTTTTCAAGAGCTTTTCGGCCGAGTTCTGCAATTCTATGTCCGCCCCTTTCTACCCCATCTACAACTCTTGGGAATGCTTCAGGAAGGTCGCAAATATTTCCGTTTTCATCAATATAGGGCATGGTAACATTGTATGCATCTGCATACGCTTTTATAGTTTCAATGTCTTCTCTAATAATTTTCTCTGTTCTTGGTCTTTCTTTAATCAATTCTGTCTCCTATTATATTTTATAACAATATGGTAATTTACATTTACTTTTTTTCTGTGTTTGTAAAGCTTTCAAAGACTTTAAGCACTGAAGAAATGTCTTGTCGTCCCATGCCACTTGCTCGTGCTATTTCAAAAACCTGTTGAGCAACATTTCCTAAAAGAAGGGGCACTTGCAAGTCTTTTGCAGTATCAACTGCTAGCTGTAAATCTTTATATTGTAAGTCTACCATAAAGCCTGGCTCAAAGTTTCTTTTTGCGATAAAGTTTTCGTACTTTGCAGTCAATGCATAGGAACTTCCAGAGCTATCCTTAATAACATCATATAAGGTGTTTGCATCAATTCCTGCTTTTTCACCTAGGGCAAAGGCCTCTCCAACAGCTACCATGTTTATACCTAATAGGAGGTTGTTAAGTAATTTTACTGTATCTCCAGATGACACAGGGCCTACGTGCATAATTTTTTTTCCAATACACTCTAAGATAGGCTTTACTTTTTCAAAATCGCTTGCTTCTCCACCCACCATCAACGTAAGGGTTCCTTGCTCTGCGCCTTTTTCTCCGCCACTCACTGGAGCGTCCATGACGATTACTTTTTTTTCTTGGGCTTTTTTAGCAATATTTTTAATGGTTTTTGGTGTAATGCTACTGAGGTCAACAATAATAGTTCCTTCGTTTGCTCCTTCTAGAACACCATTTTTCCCCAAAAGAACTCCTTCTACAATTGCAGAGTTTGGAAGGGATGTAAAAATTACATCTTTATCTTTTGCGAGGTTGCAAGCGCTTTCTTCAGCCTTTGCTCCTAATGCAACAAGAGCATCTACTGCTTCTTTAACAAGGTCTGACACTGTAACATCATATCCTGCTTTAACGATGTTTGTTGCCATGTGCTTTCCCATTACTCCTAGTCCAATAAAACCAACTTTCATGCTTTTTTCCTTTTCGTATACTAAAATATTCAATATAGTATACAGTATTTTTTGAAAGACGCCAATATGCGCCCTTTTTTTGAGATATTTTTAATTACACTGCTACAAGATTAAATGAGAACGAAGAAAATCTTCGCTCTCATTTTTATCATGTTGCATCCCTTTTTTCAATAGCCTGCATAACATCAGGTGGAGTCAATGGGAATTTATTTATCCTAACTCCTATTGCATCTTCAACAGCTGCGGCAATTGCAGGGATTACTGCAATGAGTGCTGGCTCTCCAACACCTTTTGCTCCAAAGGGACCTGCTGTTCCTTCTGACTCGACAATGATTGGATATATTTCAGGTGTATCCATTGAGGTAGGGAGGATATATTTTGAGAACATCGGATTTGATATTTTGCCATTAGACGTTTCCATTTTTTCAAATAAGGCAAAGCTTTGTCCCATAACAACACCACCTTCTATTTGGGCATCTACCATTTGGCGGTTTATTGCTGTTCCTACATCGTGGGCAGATACAACTTTTTTAAGATAAATTCTACCTGTTTCCTCTGAAACCTCAACTTCAACTGCTGTTGTCGAATATGAATAGACTTCATAAGGGACACCTTGCATAGTATCTGCGCTAAGAGCTGTTGTTTTTGGGTTATAAGAGCCTGCTCCAATAGCGAGGCGTCCCATTTTCTTCATTTCGGCCATAAGTGTTTTATATGGCACGGAATTTTCCTTATTTCCATCTTCATATATTATGCCGTTTTTGAACACAATTTTTTCTTTAGCAACTTGCAATAAATCTTTTGCAACATCTGCTAAAATATCTTTCGCTGCTGTTGCAGCGTTTTTTGCGGCATTACCAGAAATAAATGTTTGGCGGGAAGCACTGGTTGCTCCACCTTCTGGGGTTACCCCTGTGTCTGCAGAGGTTACGGTTATGCTTTCATAAGGAAGACCTAGTTCCTCTGCTACAATTTGAGAAAGAATAGTGGAAGATCCTTGTCCAATGTCTGCACACCCAACCATTAAATTTACTGAAGAGTCAGGAAGAACTTCAACAAAGGCTGCAGCAGGGTTTGGAAGTGCTGTATTCCCAATTCCATACCACATACAAGCCATGCCAATACCTTTTTTGTTTTGAGGTAAGATTTTTTTAGACTCGGACTCTGCTTGGTTGATAGTATCAATTAAGCCAACCGATTCTGTTAATACTTGGCCCGTTCCAGTAGTGCTTGATACTTTGTGACCATTTATGCGCCTAATTTCAAAAGGACTCATATTCAATGCTTTTGCAAGGGCATCCATTTGGCCTTCATGGCAAATAGCTGCTTGTGGTACACCAAAGCCCCTCATAGCACCTGCCATTGGGTTGTTTGTAAATACAAGGTTTGCAGTGACATCGACGTTTGGTATATCATAAGGGCCTGTCATATGAACTGTTGTTCGAGTGATAACGCCTGGTCCGTATGAGCCATATGCGCCAGTGTCTGCAAGTACGGTACACTGGAGGGCCACAAGTTTACCATCTTTTGTTGCCCCTGTTTTAGCCTTTATTTTCATTGGGTGGCGTTTTGAAGAAACTTGTGTTGATTCCTTTCTTCCTCTAACCATTTTAACGGGTCTACCAACGTGCATTGCAGCAAGGGCTATGTGGCACTGGATAGAAACGTCGAGCTTTCCACCAAAACCACCACCAGTTGTCATTTGCACAATGCGCACCTTGCTTTCATGTAAGCCTGTTGCTCTTGCAACTTCGCTTCTATCATAGTGAACATTTTGAGTTGAACAATAAATTGTTACAATACCGTTTTCGTATACCGCAACACCAGCTTCTGGCTCGATAAACATATGGGATTGCAAGCTTGATTCATATTCGTTTTCAATAATTATATCGCATTCTTTAAAGGCTTCTTCTATGTCTTTGCCTTTTTTTAATACTTTTTTAGCAGCAATATTTGATTCCCCATGAATTTTGGGTGCATCAGCTTCTAATGCTCTTTCCATGGTTAAAACAGCTTCTGTTTCTTCAATTTCAATATCAATGAGTTTCATTGCTTCTTTTGCTGCAAATGATGTTTCTGCAATAACAAGAGCAATAGAGTCTGCATGGCGCCTTATTTTATCTTCTACTAATACAGGCTCATCCTTAAAGATGATTCCAATACCATTTATGCCACTCACATTTTTGTGTGTCAAAATAGCAATGACGCCTTCTGCTTTTTCTGCCCTTGATGTGTCTAATTTTTTTATTATTCCTGAGCAAATATCACTTCGAAATACTTCACAATAAACCATATTTGGCATTTTGATATCTGCCGCGAAGGTTGCTTTGCCGAGTACCTTTTCTATAGCATCTTTTTTTAATACGCTTTTTCCTATAACAGAAAAATCATTCATTATTACACTCCTTAAACTCCCCGTTAGGGGCTGCGCCGTGGATGGCACGAATTAGAACGATTAGTTATTTTTTTGCTGCAAGTTCAACTGCATGAACAATTTTTGAATAACCAGTGCATCGACACAGGTTTCCAGATATTGCACGCTTTATTTCATCGCGTGTAGGATTTTTGTTTTCAATGAGAAGTGCTCGTGCAGATAAAACCATAGCAGGGGTGCAGAATCCACATTGTACGGCACCTGCTTCAATAAAAGCTTGCTGTATTGTGTCTAGTTCTCCATCTTTTGATACGCCTTCAAGCGTAGTTATGCTTTGCCCTTCAGCTTGTCCAGCAAGCATGAGGCAAGAGGTAACAGGTTTGCTGTTCAAAAGAACAGTACATGCCCCGCATTCACCCTCTGAGCAACCTTCTTTTACAGAGGTCATACCGCAATCCTCTCGTAAAAAATCGAGAAGGCGTTTGTTTGGTTGTGTTTCAACTGTAGTCTTTTGTTCGTTTAGGTTAAACGTAATTGTAATTTTTTCCATTGAATTCTCCCTTACCCAAAATCTCTAAGGACTTGGTCATACATTTTTCTAGCCATACCCTTTATGCTCATTCGCTTGTATGCGGCGGAAGGGCGATTGCTAATTTTTAGTACGGCCTCTGAATACAAGTCTAATGTTTTGTAGAGTTCTTCTTTGCACACTTTCTTTGAAATAAGGGCTTTTTCTATTTCTGGAAGTCTTACTGGGTGGGGGCTAACAGCACCCATTGAAATCTGAGCTTTTGTACATATGCCAGAAGCATCCTTTTCAATTATGCATGCAGTTGCAACTACTACTATTGAAAGGGCGTCTCGCTTGCCAAGCTTTGCATATCCGCTTTTTGTGTTTGATGTTGGCTCATCAAAGAAAACTTCTATTAAAATTTCGTCACTTTCTATAATTGAACCTTGGCGCCCATCAACGTTAAATTCAAAAAGTTTTAGGGTTCTTTTTCCTTTAGCGCTTTGTAAAAGAACAGAAGCATCAAGGGCCATTAAAGAAGTAGGGGAGTCACCTGCAACCGACGCATTTACAACATTTCCACCTATTGTTCCTAAATTCCTAATTTGTGGGGAGCCAACATTGTATGCCATTTCCCACAAGAGACCAACATTTTCTTTAATGTATGAATTTTTTTCTATTTCTGCAAATGTTGTCATTGCTCCTATTCGAACAACTCCGCTTTCAACTTTGATATATTTTAATTCGTCTATTTTACTTATATCTATGATACTCTTAGCGTTGTTATGACCTTCATTTATTTCTAAAACTAAATCGGTCCCCCCTGCAATTATGGAAACACTTTCTTTTTTTTCATTAAGAATTTCCACTGCTTCATCAATACGGTGAGGCATAAAAAATTTAAATGTATTCATCTTTTCTCCACGAATATTGTGCGTTATACTTTATAATATACTGCTAAATGCATAAAATTTAAAGAGGCTTTCGCCTCTTTAAATTTTTTATCTCAAACCGTCTTCACCTTTGATTTCACTCACTAGTAGTCCGCCAATTCTAGGATGTGGTCGGCCACCATTTGAAAGAGCAATGGCAACAACTATTTCATTGTCTTTTGGGGCATCAGGAATTCTTATTTCCATGGCATCATAATGGGTTCTAACAAAAGCGGCATCTTTGTAATGCAAAGGTACATCTAAAGATGTTCCTGCACCACCTGCTTTTTTTGCAGAAGGAATGATAGCCTTTCCGCCACCAATAGCATCTCGCATTGGCTTTCCTAGTTTTGGATGTAAAATTGCGCCACCGTGTTCTAGTTCACCATTTAGGCCAACAATAGCGCCCTTCCCGTAGTTGTGAACCTCTGAAGGTGAAATACCCATAGCTTCAACAGCAATTTTTGTAAGC
Source organism: uncultured Treponemataceae bacterium (assembly GCA_964369735.1). Lineage (GTDB taxonomy): Bacteria > Spirochaetota > Spirochaetia > Treponematales > Treponemataceae > CAYJFX01. The sequence goes on along the minus strand of CAYJFX010000026.1, from coordinate 1,766 downwards.
TTGTCCCCAAGGGTTTCACCTACATCACTTAAAAAAGAGAGATCTTCTTGATATTTTCCAGCGAAGGGATTTTCAATTACAGCACCCACAACGCACTTTTTTATTGGTTTGTCCAAGTCTTTAAACCCTTCTGAAAAGGTTTCTTCCATCTGTGTTACAATTTTTCTGATTTTTAATTCCATAGATTTAGCCTCCTAGTATTATGCTATAGTATAGATTATACAACTGTTTTTTTATTCTTGCAATAGTTTTTTGTGATATAATGTAGGCAGAAAGGAAGCAGATGAAATCAATTGAAGTAGTTGCTGCAATTATAAAAAAGGATAATAAGGTTCTCGCAACACAACGTGGCCATGGGGCATTTAAAGGGCTTTGGGAATTTCCTGGTGGTAAAATTGAGGTAGGTGAAACAAAAGAAGCGGCCTTAATTCGTGAAGTAAAAGAAGAGCTTAATATTGAAATCGAAATAAATGAGTTTTTCCAAACAGTAGACTTTGACTATCCGCAGTTTCATGTGCAATTGCATTTTTACTTTGCTCATATGGTGAAAGGTGAAATAGTTTTGTTAGATCACAAAGATGCAAGATGGCTTTCAATGGAAGAACTTGATAGCGTTGAGTGGCTTGAAGCAGATATTGAAATTATAGAAAAATTAAAAAAATTATTATAAATGTGTTTTATTAGCGAAAGTGGGACAGTATACGTCTCTTTAGCTATGCTATCCTAGCGAGTATTGGAGGAAAATATGCAAAATATTGGTGAAATTTTACTTTTCGTGGTTATTGCGCTGCAAGTGATAATGATAGTGATTCTTTTGGTAAGAAGCCCGAGTGATGCAATTAATCGTTCTGCTCGAGAAAATAGGGAAGAACTTTCTAAAAGCTTAAACACCTTCACAAGTGTTATAGATTCTAGGCTAAAATCTCTTCAAGAGCATATTCATAACTCAAACAGAGATAGCCGTCAAGAATTTAGTGCGAGCAGAACAGAACTTACCACTGCTCTTCAAGCAATTAGAAATGATAACACCGAGCAACTTGAAAAAATGAGGGCAACGGTCGACGAAAAACTTCATAAAACACTTGAAACACGCCTTGCCCAATCGTTCCAATTAGTAAGTCAACAATTAGAGCAGGTGCAAAAAGGACTTGGTGAAATGAATGTACTAGCAAGTGATGTAGGAGACTTAAAAAAAGTATTATCAAATGTAAAAACAAAGGGAGTTTTAGGGGAATATCAATTAGCATCTCTATTAGAACAGGTTCTCTCTCCTACTCAATATGAAATGAATGTAAAGACAAAAGTAGACAGTAATGATGTTGTTGAGTTTGCGGTTAAAATTCCAGCAAAAGGCGATGATGATAACGTATTTGTGTACTTACCAATTGATGCCAAGTTTCCGTCAAGTGATTATCAGAGATTGTTAAAAGCATATGACAGTGGGGATGTAAAAGCAATTGAAATGCACACCAGTGAGCTTTCCAAAACAGTTAAAAAATTTGCAAAAGATATTGCAACAAAATATATTGATCCCCCTAATACAACTGAGTTTGCCATAATGTTTTTACCCTTTGAAGGATTGTATGCAGAAGTGCTTCGAATTCCTGGACTTTTTGAAACTATACAGAGAGAATACATGGTAACAATTACAGGGCCTACAACAATTTCTGCCTTTTTAAATAGCTTGCAAATGGGGTTTAGATCCCTTGCAGTTGAAAAAAGAACTGGCGAAGTATGGAAGCTTTTGGGAAATGTTCAAAAAGAGT
>CAYJFX010000025.1:21181-24400 GCA_964369735.1 uncultured Treponemataceae bacterium | reverse complement strand
AAGCGGCTGTTTTTCCAGTTCCTGTTTGAGACTGGACATACAAATCACGCCCATCAAGGGCCTGAACCAACACCTGTTCTTGTACAGGCGTGCAGGTTTCGTATCCTGCTTTTGCAAGACCGGCCATTAGCTCGGCGTGCAAATTCAATTCACTAAAATTCATGTTCTCTCTTTTGCGATTTTCTCGCATAATACGGTAAAATTATTTTTACCAAAATAAATAAGATTGGGGGTTTTGCCTACTGCTATTTGGCATAACCATGGACTACTGCTATTCGACCTTTCCCATATTAAAGAAAATTATTATACGAATAATACCATGTTTGAAAAAAATAATCAAGCAACGTTATGCGGTGCCCCAAAACACCCTCTAGTCGTAAAAAAAAGGCCTTCATAGTGAAGGCCTTGCGTTTTTTCATTCTAAAAAGATGTGCTACATATCCTAATCTGTAGATTTTGACAACGCCTCTTCTTTTTTTGCTTCGCTTTTATCTTTTAAATCTGCAATTCCAATAAAAATTGCAATAAGGCCAACAAAGGCGGCAAGGCAAGGTGCAAAACCTTTTAGAAAAAATATAATCTCTGGCCCCCAATTTAGAACAGAAGGAAGAGCGGCTACCACAGTAAACCCACATAATAATAAACCAACTATTAATGAAACCATATATATCTCCTATCAAAAGAAATATAAAAACATCAGTGTTTTCACCTTTCTTTTTTTATGTCGCATTCTCAGCTCAGTGTGTAAGCGACAATTAATATTGAGTTTGCATACGCATACTCGCAAATGCAATGTAAAACACTATTTGCATTGAACATTTCATTATTCTACTTATACCTATAAATTCTACCACACTTTATATATCTAGTCAAGGCAAAAAAAATTTGCTATACTAACGAAATGAATCGATCTCTATTAATACAGGCGGCAAAAATTAGCACTCCTGTTTTTTTTGGCTATATCGCAATTGGCATTCCTTTTGGTCTTATGCTTGTCGATGCAGGCTACCCTTGGTGGATGTCGCCACTTATGTCAATTGTAATGTATGCAGGAGCTGGCCAATATGCAGCCGTAGGGCTTTTTGCTGCAGGAGCTGATATATCTACCGTTATTCTTACAATGCTTGCAATAAATATTCGCCATATTGTTTATGGGCTTTCTTTAATAGAAAAGTTTAAGGGTATTGGTGCTTGGAAACAATACATTGCCTTTGCACTAACGGACGAAACCTACGTGCTTTTGACAAACTGCCCTATTCCTCCTCATGCGCCGCCTGGCCCTTTTTATGGAACCATTGCTATTTTAAATCATTGTTATTGGATTTTTGGTGGCCTTATAGGGGCTGTTGCTGGAATGCTCATTCCGTTTTCATTTGAAGGTGTTGACTTTGCACTTACCTCTCTTTTTATTGTGCTTCTTATTGACCAGCTACGCTCTACAAAAAATCCACTTCCGCCAATTATTGGTGGAGCCTGTGCCCTTATTGCCCTTTTTATTATAGGATCGGGAAATATGCTTATTGCAGGCATTGCCTTTGGTATTGCTGTGTTAGTGCTTATGCGAGAACCGATTGAAAAACGCCAAAGAGAGGAAACACATGACCAGTGAATCATTATCAATTACACAAGCCCTCATAAGTATTCCAGTTATGGCAGTAATAATATTTTTACTTAGGTATTTTCCCTTTGCTTTTTTTTCAAAGCGCACACCACCACCGCTTTTTAATTATGTAGGGAAATATCTTCCTCCAATGGTTATGTCAATTCTTATTGTGTATAGTTTACAAGCAATTGATTTTTCGGCAAAGCCCTATGGTTTGGCACATCTTGCCGGTTGTTTGTTTACAGTTGTTGTACATTTGTGGAAAAAAAATGCCATGATTAGCATATTTGGTGGTACAATAGTATATATGGTTATTAATAATGTATAATTTACAATGCATAATGTATAATGTATAATTATGTAAGTGTAGATGGCTGGAATAATTAGAAAAAATAAAGACAAAAAATATGTAAGGAGTGAAAAATGCAGTATAGGGTGTTTCCAAAAATTCAAGACAAACCTATTTCAGTTTTAGGTTTTGGTACTATGAGATTTCCTCTCAGTAATGTTGACACAGACTTAGGAAAGGCTAACGAACCTTCAAACATCGATGTTGAAACAACAAAGGGTTTAATAAAAGAAGCATATGAGCAAGGTGTAAACTATTATGACACAGCGTACATATATCATGAGGGCAAAAGTGAAGTTGTACTGGGAAAAATCTTAAAAGAACTTGGTATACGTGAAAAAGTATACATTGCAGATAAAATGCCCATGTGGCTAGTAAAAGAAGAATCAGATTTAGAACGCTTATTTAATGAGCAATTAGAACGCCTCGGAACTGATTATATTGACTTTTACCTACTTCACTCGCTCACTGATAAAACGTGGGAAACGGTAAAAAAAGTTAATGCTATAAAATTTGTAGAACAAAAGAAAAGAGAAGGAAAAATAAAACACATAGGTTTTTCATTCCACCACGAATATGATACATTTAAGAGTATTGTTGACGGATACTCTGGGTGGGAGTTTTGTCAAATTCAATATAATTATTTAGATGAAAACTACCAAGCAGGAAGCAAAGGTTTAGAATATGCAACAAAACATGAAATAGGTGTCATTTCAATGGAGCCACTACGTGGTGGGCTACTTGCAAATGTTCCAAAACCTGTTATCGATATTTTTGCCAATGCAGATAAGCCTCGAATGCCATTTGAATGGGCACTCAGATGGGTGTGGGATAATCAAGGAATTATTACTGCCCTTTCAGGCATGGGTGCAATGGATCAAGTAATTGGAAACTGTGCTATAGCAAGCAGCGGAAAAGCAAACTCCCTTCCTCAAAGTCAAATTGCAACGGTTGAAAAGGCACGAGATTGGATAAAAGGAGCGATGAGAGTTCCCTGCACTGGTTGCTTTTACTGTATGCCGTGCCCAACAAAGGTGTCTATTCCTGATGTTTTTAAAGAGTACAACCGCCTTGCAATGGAAGGAATACTTGAAACAGGAAAGGACAGCAGTGGTCTAGTTCATTCTATTGGATATATTCAAATTAAGGAAAAAGAACAGGGCGCAGATAAGTGCATAACATGCGGAAAGTGTGTTACCCACTGCCCGCAGAACATTGCAATACCAGAAGAGCTCGCAAAGATACATGGAGAGCTTGCATAGATAAT
>CAYJFX010000025.1:13001-21081 GCA_964369735.1 uncultured Treponemataceae bacterium | reverse complement strand
CTCTTGACAATACTTTCATTTTCATGCATTGTATTCATACACAAATCTTAATATAAGCTGTCGTAATATACGGCAATGGGGGAAATTGAAAAGAATTGAAAGGTAGTACTGTATCGATTGAAAACGTGTCCAAGAATTTTGGATCTTTTTGCGCTCTCGATAACGTGAGCATTGAAATTGAGAAGGGTGAATTTTTTTCGCTTTTAGGGCCATCAGGTTGTGGAAAAACAACACTGCTGAGAATAATAGCAGGCTTTGAATTCCCTGATAATGGTGTAGTTTTATTTGATAACCAAGATGTTCTACCCTTACCACCAAATAAGCGTCATTCCAATACAATCTTTCAAAACTATGCACTGTTCCCGCATTTATCAGTCTTTGATAATGTTGCTTTTCCTTTAAAATTAAAAAAACTCCCAAAAGATGAAATCGAAAACAAGGTAAAAGAATATCTTCACCTCGTACAATTGAATGCGCACATAAATAAAAAGCCAAATCAACTTTCTGGTGGTCAAAAACAACGTGTTGCCATAGCACGAGCATTGATAAGCGAACCAAGTGTATTGCTTTTAGATGAGCCTCTTTCTGCACTGGACGCAAAGCTTCGTTCAAACCTCCTTGTAGAGTTAGATAATATACATGATAAAGTTGGAGTAACATTTATTTATGTTACCCATGACCAATCAGAAGCCTTATCTGTTTCGGATAGAATAGCAGTAATGAATAAGGGAAAGGTATTGCAAATTGGTACTCCGTTTGAAATATATGAACAACCTGCAACAGAGTTTGTGGCCCAGTTTATTGGTGAAACAAATATTTTTGATGCGACAGTAGAAGAATGTAAAGTATGGCCTTTGGAAGACAGAGAAAATGAGTACATGTGTACGCTAAACATCCCAGAGCTCGGCATCCCAATAAAGGTCACCGATTATGAAGAAACAGAAATTGGTCAGCGCGTGTGTTTCACTGTTCGCCCTGAAAAGGTTCGAATTTCACATGATGCACCTACTTCAAAAAAGAATTTAAACATTTTTAAGGGAATGGTAGAAGAGCCTGTATACTCTGGTTTTCAATCAAAATTCTATGTACAACTTGAAAATGGAACACTTATTAAAGTATTCAAACAACACTCAAACTATCTTGACGATGGGCTTGAAATTGAGTGGAAAGATGAGGTTTACATCTCATGGCATGCTGATGACGGTTATATAGTTGAGGATATTGACCAATGAGCGCTGAACACTCAAATGTAGGACACAATCGTATAAACATGGGCCCTTTGTATGCATGGCCAATGGGAGTATGGTTTACAATATTTTTTGTTGCTCCACTCGCCATAATAATACTTTATAGCTTTTTAACAAAGGGTTTATATGGAGGGGTTGAATACAAATTTACACTTCAAGCATTTAGCCAAATGTTAAACCCAGCGTATGGCATGGTTTTTCTCCGAACGGTGTGGATTTCAGCTCTTTCAACAGTTTTTACTATCATGCTAGCACTTCCTTGTGGTTATGCAATTGCAAAGAGTAAGTACCAAACTATTTTTTTGATATCAGTAATAGTTCCATTTTGGACAAACTCTCTTATCCGTATTTTTGCATGGATGTCAATACTTGGTAATGATGGGGTTCTAAACTCCCTATTTATTGCACTAGGTATTACTCAAGAGCATTTTAAGTTATTATATAATTCAGGAGCAGTTGTTACTGTTTCAGTCTACATGTTTTTACCCTATGCGATTTTACCCATTTTTACAGCTATTGATCGTTTTGACTTTTCCCTTTTGGAAGCTTCAAGAGATTTAGGCGCAACAAAGTTTGTGTCAATGTTAAAAGTCTTATTACCAAATGTTAAAAGTGGTGTAACAACTGCAATAATATTCACATTTATTCCTATTTTTGGCTCGTACACCGTTCCGTTATTGGTAGGTGGAAAAGATTCTTACATGATTGGTAACATCATTGTCGACCAAGTTAATAAAACAAGAAACTGGCCGCTTGCGGCTGCTTTTTCTCTTGTAATAACGATAATAAGTACCCTAGGCGTACTTTGGGTTATGTTTGCTGGTAAAAAAGAAGCACAATTAAAAACATTAACCCTCGAGGGAGAGATGTAATGAAAGGACAAGGATCTCTTACCAGCTCAATAACAACAAAAGAAAAAAATATGTACTCCTCTGAGCCCGCGCGACATGCAAAAAGAGCATTCAAAAGACAACAAAATAAATTTTCTTTTTCTTTCTTTGTGCTTCTTTTTACACTCTTTTTCTTGTTTTTGCCGCTCTTCGTAACAATTATTTATTCATTTAATGAATCAAAGGGTGGAGACTTTACCAATTTTTCTCTAACATGGTATAAGGCTCTTATTTTTGATTCTGATGATTTATGGCGATCCTTTCAAAATAGCTTGATTGTTGCTATTACCTCAGGGGCACTTTCTACCTTTTTGGGCACACTTGCAGCAGTGGGAGTTCGCTGGTATAAATTTCGAGGTAAAACTTATATTCAAACGTTAAACTTTTTACCAATGGTTTTACCTGAAGTTATAATTGGTGTAAGCATGCTCATTTTTTTTGCAGGCATACGCCTTCCATTAGGCTTATTAACTATTTTTATTGCTCATACCACATTTTGTCTTCCGTTTGTTTTTTTAATAATTCTCGCGCGCATAGATGAATTTGATTATTCTATTGTAGAGGCAGCCCATGACCTTGGTGCAACTTCACGGCAGTCCATGATTAAAGTTATAATTCCGGCTATTATGCCTGCAATTGTTTCAGCTTTTTTAATGGCGGTAACACTCTCTTTGGAAGACTTTGTAATAACGTTTTTTGTTTCTGGGCCTGGCTCAACAACACTGCCACTTTATGTGTATTCTATGATTCGCTTTGGAGTATCCCCAGTAATAAATGCTTTGTCTTGTGTAATGATTTTTGCTACAGTTCTCATTGCATTTACCTTAAGGAAGTTTTTAAAAAGCTTTGCAGCTTCTAAGTAAAGAGCTGTTTACCGTATATTATACGCAAAATTGCGCTATAAAAAGCGCTAAGAATATTTTGGCGGAGAGTTGATAAAATACATCATTTTATCGCTTGCAGTTTTACTGTGCGTTGCTTGTAAGCTGCACTGTTATACTCTCATTTTGTAAGTATCACACTATGTGGTACAATTAAGGGGTACACTAACATGAAAAAAATGTTTTGTGGAACAGCTATTGCAATTATTGCAGTGCTCTTAACAACAGGATGTTCAGGAAACGATGGCAAAACCTTGTATCTTTTTAACTGGACATATTACACACCAGATGCTGTAATCGAACAATTTGAAGAAGAGTTTGGTGTAGAAGTGAAAATTGATAGCTATGCATCAAACGAAGAAATGTTCACTAAAATTCGAGCTGGCGCTACGGGTTATGACATTGTATTTCCTTCTCAAGATTATGCTTCAATTATGATGAACCAGGGAATGCTTGAAAAATTAGACTTATCAAAACTTCCTAACACCCAATATGTAAATCCAGTAATTCTTGAAAAACTTTCATACGACTCTAACATGAATTATGCCGTTCCATACGGGATGACTATTTCAGGAATAGCGGTCAACAAAGACAAGCTTTCAGAATATGACAGAAGTTGGAGTATTTTTGCCCGAGAGGATTTAAAGGATAGAATGTCCATGCTTGACGATATGAGAGAAGTAATGAGTGCTGCTCTTCTATATCTTGATTATTCTGTAAACACTATAAATGATGCCGAACTAGCACAAGCTGAGGAAGTATTAAAGAATGGTTGGGCTCCAAACCTCGTAAAATTTGACGCAGAGGGATTTGGAAAATCTTTTGCTGCAGGTGATTTTTGGGTAAGTCATGGCTACGCTGAAAACATTTTTGGCGAAATACCCGAAGAAGATTGGGATACTGTAGATTACTTTATTCCACAAGAAGGAGTTCCACTATACGTAGACTCAATGTGTATTCTCAAAGGTTCAAAGAACTACGATTTAGCCCTTGAGTTTATTAACTTTATACATAGACCAGAAGTATATGCGCTATTTTTAGATGATTTTAGATTCCCTGCAGTTATCAATGAAGCAGCAGGAGAATACACAACCTTAACACCAATGTATGAAATAGATGATGTTTCAGCATATCAAGTACCAGGAGATGTGGGTGAAGGTATTGCAAAGTATGATGCGATTTGGGAAAGGGTTAGAATTGGGAACTAGAGTTTCCTTTTTCTAGATTATTATCTAGTGAAAAAGAGCACTAATTGTATAATTAGTGCTCTTTTTTATTCTTAACATATATTTGAGATTTACATAATCAACTACATAATTTTTTATAGATTGTTTTCTTTTGCAGCTTCTTGTTCCATAAGTATTTTTCTATTTAAGCTTTCTGAATCTCTAAGCATTGAAGCGGGAATTCCATAGGCTTTTTCTAAAGATTCTTTTTCCAAAATTTCATCTGGAGTCCCAAAATCGATATTTCTGTTTGGATAAAAGAGTAATATATTATCAGCATATTTTCGGCTTAGCTCAAGCTCATGCAGAGAAACATATAGGGGAACATTTGCACTGCTGCTATATGCTTTTAAGTATTCTAAGGCTTTTTCTTTTTGGGAACTTTCCATTGCAAACAGAGGCTCATCCATAAACAATGACTGAGAACCGTAAAGCACTGAAAAGGCTAAAAGGGTTCTTTGCATTTCACCTTTTGAAAGTGCATTAAGGGGACGAGATAAAATTGCATCAAGCTCAAATACTTTTTTTACATCTACGAGTATAGAGTTCTTTTGCGATTTTTCATTTTTTCCTTTGCTCAGCACCTCTTCCAAAACATTACCAGTAATATCGCTCGTTTCAAATTCCATATTTTGATAGATTACAGAGGCACACAAATTACGTTCTTCTTCGTGTTTTGATGCTATATCTTCGTTAAAAAGTGTGATAATTCCACTTTGAGGCCTGAGTCTGCCTGACGCTAGCAACATAAAGGTCGATTTCCCACTTGCATTAGGCCCTATTAAACACGTAAAGCCGCCAGGTAAATCAGCATTAAAATTTTGAAAAATATTCTTTTTCTCTTCATCAGTTTCTGCAGGGTATGAAAATGTTACCTGCTCAAAATGTATAAAGTTTGAAGTTTTCATTACGCAACCTTATTAATAATGTTTAATCTTAAAATCAAATGATACAAAAGGACGTACATCCTCATTATATCGGCCAGCCCCAGCGCGTACAAGAAGTCCTATTGATTCTTTTATTCGTAAACCACTTAGTGCTGACGCTTGCCATTCTATATCGGTCAATTCACTTAGTGTTGAATAGTCATCCCAAACACCACCAACAGCACCTCCAAATCCTGCGAAGAACTGCCCACCTAAAAGAGTTAGTTGTCTCTTTGGCTGAAATTGAAAATCAAGCTTTAGTGCGAGTTTATGTATTCCATATGTCTCTCGCTGCATAACATGAGAAAAAAATGTTCGATCATATGTTGTAAAGCCATACTGTGTTATTAGTTCTAAATTATTATTTAGGCCCTGAGATATATTTGTTCCAACAAAAGCATTTAGAACCATGCTTGATATTTGTGAAAAAGGAAGCGCAAAAATAAAATCGGTACTCACTACGTCAAAAATTATTGGCATAGGTGATACTTTTAAAGGCATAACTCCAAGCACGTTTAAGTCATTATAAAATCCTCGAGTAGGAAACACAGAATAATCCAATGTGCTAAAAGTATATCGCGATAAAACATCTAGTGAGTACCCAGCCTCTAGCAAATTGACATTTTGCCCCAGTAAAATATCATCATTATTACTTAAGCTCGAATCGACCCATCTGAATCCAAATTCGTTAAAAAGCTTATGCTCGGGAGAAAAGAAAATCCCACACGCAAGTGAAATGTTTGCATGCCTAAGCTGAGAACCACTTACATCAATTTTTGTAAATCCTGAACTTCTAACATCTAAAATATTTAAAACATTTGCTTTTGCTTGTAAAAATACTTTTTGACTTACAGGCTGCATGTACATAATTTCTATGCCAGTTGTGTTTAGATATGACCCCTTCAACGAAATAATTCCGCCTGCAGCATTTAAATCTCTAAATTGCAATGTTGTTGCAAGGTTTAATGCCCATGTAGAGTCATTAGATAAGCTACCCTCAAAAGTTCCGGCTGTGTTCAAATATACTGCTTGTTGAATTTTTGGAAAAAATTCAAGTTCTAAGCTATTACCTACTACGAGTTTATCAATCCTAGCTGTAACAAGTATGTAATTTCCTGTTTTATAGGCACTATCTAAAATCTTTTCAATTTTAGCCCCATCTAGCACACCTTTATTGTTTTCATAAAAATTTTCGCGTATATAATGCTCATCTTTTGGAAGTACATTTTTTAGTACAATAGTTTTTACTTCTATTTCTGGTAATGCTGCGTAGGTATTTTCTCTTGTATATGGGAGAGCAGTATCTGTAGTTACAAATGTAAAGGTAAATTCATTGTCGTCCAGAGCATCTGTGTCTTCAACAAGCACACTCTGCTCTCCTGCTTCAAAGCTTGGAAATATTGTTGACCGTAATTCAAGTAAAGCATCTCTGTATTTTTCTGCTTCTTTTTTTCCTTTTTCGTATATATCCGCAGCCGAATCATAATCCATTTGGCCATACTCATAAATATCTGGGTATAGTATTAAATCTGCAAGTTCATATTCTTCTGAAACGACCACGGTTTGTTGTAGTGCTATTACTTGATTGAGAGCCGTAAGTGGATTTGAATCAAATGTTTCTACATCATCTGACAAGCGATCTGTTATTTCAACGGCAATAATTATGTCATAGCCTAGGTCTTTTGCAATTCTAATAGGCAAATTGTTTCGGGTAAAGCCATCCATATAATAACGCCCATCGATTGGGAACGGCTCAAAAACTGCAGGTATACTCATACTTGCTCTAATAGCCTCAGTTAAGTCACCCTGTTCCATTACAACCATTTCTCCAGTTAATAGGTCAACTGCAGTTGCTCTAAAAGGAGTTATAAGACTGTCAAAGTGAATATACGAAGGAATTTTGGCGGTAAGAGATTTAAATATGTTATATACGTATTGGCCTGACAAAAGGCCTTTCCCTAAATCAAGAGATAAATCCCTTTTTAGTTGGACAGAGGCTATACTTGCATCAATACTGTGGCTACCAAGAGCACTTTCAAGAGGTTGGGTTGTTGCATCCTGAAAAAGGGTTGGCCAATCTAAGTACAATAGCTGCTCTGCTATTTGGCTTCCTGAATACCCCGCACTATAAAGCCCTCCAACAATTGCCCCAGCACTTGTGCCAATAACCATATCAATGGGGATGCCTAGTTCTTCCATTAATTCAATAACGGGAATGTGAGAAAACCCACGAGCTCCACCACCTGCAAGCACAAGGGCAACACTTGGTCGATTCAACTCATCATCAATACTGTGAGTTGAAGGAATTATTATTTCTTGGCTCCATGCTGTGTATGCTAAATAAAGAACAGCAACGTAAATAAAAAAACTTTTTTTCATCACCACAGTATACAAAATAGTACAAAATTGTACAAGTGCCCCCTTATAGCTACCTCACAGTGTTTCAGTACGCCCTAACCAGAAAATCAAGAGAGGCAAATGGTTCCACCCCACCATTATACTGCCCCGCGCCTAGTCGGAAGGATAGACCTATTTTTTCAGTTATTCGAAAACCTGTATACGCTGAAGATTGCCATTCAAGATTATCAAAAGCCGCAAGTGATCCGTAATTATCCCAAACATTTCCAACGGCTCCCCCAACGCCAAAAACAAATTGCCCCCCCAGTACTGTTAAGGCCTTATCGGGTTTAAATTGAAAATCGGCCTTGAGAGCAAGCTTGTGTATTCCATATGAATAACGCTGCATTACGTGAGGAAAAAATGTTCTATCGTAAGTAGTAAAACCATATTTTGTAACTAGCTCTTGCTTTTCGTTTAATACTTGCGAAATATTTGTACCAATAAATCCATTTAAAATTACACTAAAATTTTTGTTAACTGGAACTGCAACAACCATGTCACTTCTGACAA
>CAYJFX010000025.1:0-12991 GCA_964369735.1 uncultured Treponemataceae bacterium | reverse complement strand
CGTTTTAGTCTCTTCAAGGGGAATTCCTCCCAAAATTGTAAAGTCATTGTAAAATCCTTTGGTGGGGAACATTAAACTATCTAAACTATTAAAGGTGTAGCGAGTATATGCATCAAGCGTATAGGCGATATTTAAATCATCAACGTTAAATACCCCATCACCAAGTTCTGTAATTGTTCTGCTCGAATCAATCCAGTGCAGGCCTATTTCATTTAAGAGTTTGTGCTTTTCAGAGAAAAAGACCCCAAAAGCAAAGGCAGCATTTCCCTGTCTAAAATAAGAGGCATTAATTGCAGTTTGGTCGAACCCCGAGGTTTCAATGTCAATAAGCTGAAAACCATTTAATGTAGAACGTAAAAACATTTTGTCGCTCAGCGGTTGCATATGCATAACTTCTAAGCCCGATTTACTTAGCAATGATCCTTGAATAGAAAGCACACCTCCTAAGTTTAAAAAATCATAAAACTGAACAGTAGCGGTAGTACTTATATCCCACGATGCGCTTTTAGAAAAACTACCTTCAAATGTTTGCATTGCGCCAATTAATATTGATTCAAATTCTTTTTGATAAAACTCTACTTCTAAAACAGGAGTTGTACTTTGAGTGTTAACTCTTGAGGTAAGCATAAGATAATTACTGGACTCATATATAGCCCGTAAAAAACTTTCTATAGTTTTTTCATCGATTGGTATCCCTTTTATTTTTTCAAATTCGTCCAGAATCATGTTTTCATCATATGGATATACATTTTTTAGGTTTATTTCCTCTATGACTAGCGAGGGTAAATCTGCATATAGGACGCGATCTCTATACTGCACTGTTCTGCCGTTTTTTAGAATTGCAACTTGATTTATTTCTTCAGGGATTTCGTTGCTATTTTCTGTTGCTTCGTTTTCGAGAACAGGAAAAAATCTTTCCTTAAGCTCAAGCAAATCATCTCGAAAATTTTCTGCCTCAGTTTTACCCTTTGCATATATTTCTTTTGAATACGCATAATCTGCAGACCCAAACTCATCTAAATTTGGAAACAGTACCAAATCTGCATATTCATACTCTTGTGAAGTAACTGAGGCTTGTTGTATTGCGAGCACTTGATTTATGACATCTACAGGATTGGAATTAACAGCACTCGCCTCTTCAGGTAATTTTTCTGATATTTCAACTGCAATTACGATATCATAGCCCAAGTCGCGAGCTGCGCTAATTGGAAGCGTATTTTTTATAAAGCCATCAAGGTAATATCGCCCATCGATGGGAAATGGTTCAAATACTCCTGGTAGAGTCATGCTTGCACGCATAGCTTCTGCCAAATCACCATTATCGATTAACACAAGTTCACCAGATACAAGATCTACTGCTGTTGCTCTATACGGTATTGGTAGTTCATCAAAATCAATGTATGATGGTATTTTTGCTGTTAAAGACTTTATTTTACTATATACATATTGGCCTGTTAAAAGGCCTCCCCCTAAGTTGATAGACATATCACCGTCTAACTTAATGTTTAAAAGATTTGTAGTTGAACTATGGGTTCCAATTGCACTTGATAATATGTGGGTTGTAGAATCTTGAAGAAGCTCTGGCCAGTCAATATCTAATACCGTTTGTGCGAGCTCTTTTCCTGAATAACCCGCACTATAAAGCCCTCCAACAATAGCACCAGAGCTTGTTCCTAAAACAAAATCGATAGGAATACCTAATTCTTCTATAAGTTCAATTATGGGGATGTGGGCAAAACCTCTTGGTCCTGCGCCAGAGAGCACAAGTGCAACACTTGGGCGATGAACCATTGCACTAGAGTCATTTTCTTGGTCCACGATATTTTCTTGAGCCAAAATAGGCACTCTCATGCTTACAATTACAGCCAAAAGAATTAACAGTTTTTTCATAATTTGATTATATACCTCATTTGTGTATAAATCAAGATTGTTTTTTTCACAAATAAGTACAATTTATAACTACTCAACATGTGCCTTTGACGAGTTTTCTTTTCCTGGTGTTAAATTGCTTCGTGCCACGATTATCCAATCATCTTTTGAATTAACAAAGTGATTTTCTCCATTATCAAACATCAAAGCGATTTCTGGAATGTTTTGCCTACTTAATGTTCGCGTACCTGCAATACCCTCGGTGCTTGCAGCTAAAGAAACTTCTACACCACCTTCCCATAAATTTGCTTCTGTTGCCTCTTGTATATACGCTAGCATTGCATCTTTTGGCCATTCTGGTTTTATACCTTCCGTATAGGCAAGTGCATCAAGCAAGGTTCCGTTGAGCCGCCTTCGAAGCAGCAAAACATCATTTCGCGATATGCGGGTCTCTTTCCCTTCAATCCAGAGATCTCTACCTTCGCTACTCGATTGCCTTGAGATGGATAGTGATAAATTATCACCTAGCTCATTCTTAGCACCCTCTTCAACGGTTCTCATATGAAGAACAATATACTCCCCTTTTTTTACTTCTACTGATGGGAAAACTACATCTTTTTCAACGCCATCACTTGCACTATGTAAAATGATACCTGCAAGATTACCATCTTCTAGCACATAAAATTCAATAAACTCTGTTCGTGTATCAGCATACTCTGTGCTAATTTCTGAAAAAATCATTTGAGGTACTCTAGAATTATACCCTGAAAATCCAAGCGTAAATGACAGAGTGTTTCCAATATAATCTTTAACCACGCCAGACAAGATGTAACTTTTATCTGCAGAGGTTTCCTCTGGAAATTTTAGTAAATATCTTAGTGACTGATTTTCGCTACTATCTTGTACTTGCTTTTCAGCACTTACAGAACCTATTAATTGTGCTTTTTGAAGTGAAAGTGTCTCTTTTAAACTATCTTGCCCATTAGAATCACTGCTTTTTGAAGATATCACATAATACTCTAATTGTGAAAAATCTACTTCTTGCGAAAAAGTGATAATTGCACTGTCTTCACTTTTTAAGGTAAAAATACCAAGAGAAGGTGCTACATAATCTCCAGAAATCATGGCTATACCACTGGAAGTGAAGGTACATGAACCAACACTTAGCAAAAAACACATAAGGCTTACAAACACAGAGCTTAACAAGACAGGAATGGGCGTGATACTATACTTTTTCATAAACATGTCCCCCTTATTTTAAGTAATACTTTTTTGATTCAATATATATTATAGTATTCCAAACGAATTTTTCAAAAAAAATCACACAGAATATGACTTTTATTTTATTTTTTTGTATACTTTGTTCATGAAATTTATAACAAAAACACTAAGCTTATATAATGACCTGCTGTTTTCTACATATGATAATGAAACTAAGGTACAAAGTGAATGCCTTTGGAAATATCGATGTGACGTAAAGCATAATGAGACAAATCCCAAGAGAGAATTGTTTTTGCTTGATGGCCAATTTATGGGAGAGGCAATAAAACAAAAACCAATAGAACACAATTATACTGCAATACCCCAAGGAAAATATCTTTTTTTACAAGGAATAATAGCAAACAAAGATACGGATAACCACGACTTACTTCTACAAGCCTCAGAGGAACTTTACCTTGAAAGCTTATGGCTAGATAAAAAGATAAAGAATAATGTGGTTTTTTTGCGGTTTTTAGAGGAAGACGGCAAGAGTGTATTTCAAATATTCAGAGAAATTAAAAGCACATAAAAAAAGCGCCACACAAGTGACGCAAAGATTAACAAGAAAATCTTAATTAAACGAACTAACTTCAAGCGTTTCAACCATATAGCGAATTGATTTACCACTAGAAGTAGCAAGTGTTTTTTCAATAATAAAAATAAAGCTCTCGGAATCTGGTGACTTTATAATTTTTTCAATTGCATATCCCACAACGCCCTTGCGTTTTATATCAGGGTTACCAATAACTTGTTTTCCAATAACTGCACCTGAATCATTATGCTTTTCTACCGAAATAAAGAATGACGATTGAGATGAGGATGTATTTCCAGAAAACCACGGTGTTAGGTTTATTGTAAATACTTGAGAACTTCCCATAGCCGATTCTTCAAAGTCTTTAACCGTTATTGTTTCATTTGGACTTGAAGAAGAACCTCTAAGGTATAACACACTATCTATGTCTCCCGATTCGAGTTTTAATCCGTCTAAGTAATGCGAATTATTTTTTCGCAAATCTGTGTAAAGGTTGTGACCTTTTTTTCCTGATGTTTTAGCGCTCGCTGGAGTAGTAAACACAGCTCCATCTACATAATCATTTTTTGCGATGTCAACAGTATATATTTCTGCATAGCCTTGCGAAGTAGTGTCGAGAGTACCATACTGTCCAAACACATATAGCTTGCCATCTGATGAAAAGCCTTCGTCTATAAAAGATGCAACATCACCTGCAACAAGAATTGTACTGAATATACAAAAAAGAAAAAGCATAAGTGCTCTTTTTAACATAAAATCCCCCCATTGAGAGTAAACGAAAATATTTCTACTTTATGTATCGGTTTTTTAGCTAAACGTCTTTACATAAAATTGTTATAAGGGTATTCTAATAGTATGACACTATCGACACAAAATAAATTATTACTATGGTTTTCAGCACTGTCTACTCTGACTGGAATAGCTTTTATAATAGGCATAGTTTTCTTTGTTTTTCGGTTGAGCGCCCTCGATTTACCTACTATTACAGAAACAAGCATAATGCAGTTTATTACTGAAGAAAATCAAATATACACATTACTCCCCTATATGATTTTTTCGCTCTATGTTCCAATCGTAGGTTTTAGCATATATCATACATTTGAAAAAACTAAGTCGCCAGAAATGCTCTATTTTATCAGCATGCTTATAGGTTTTTTTGCGCAAAGCTTTTTTCTTTGCATTCCCATATTTTCATTATACACTGGCTATTCATCATTTTTATCATCAATAAGCAGCATTGCCTTTTTTGGTCAGATGCAAGTTATGCTATCGGTCTTGTTTCAAGGTGCTCTTGTTACCCAAGATGAATCGAGGGACTCTGATAAATTTGTAGGAATTATATCTATTGTTTCTTTGAGTTTTTCAGCAATCATTCCTGTTGATGTAACAAATATAGCCCAAGATTTTTCTCCAACATATGCTTTTGAGTCTGTGTTTTTATTAATTAGGGTTGTGTTTACGATAATTGCATTTGCCTCTATGATTTTATCATCTGCAAGTAAAAAATCTCGTGATTATAGATGTGCTTCAATAGCCTTTTTGTTTTTATGTACAGGGTACTTGTTCCTAACAAGCTCAGCAACTTTACTGTTCCTTTGTATAGGTTTTTTATTTTTTTCTGTTGGAACAATTCGATTTTTAAAACACCTTCACTGGTATTATATGTGGAAATAATATTGCGAAATAAAACCAATTACAACTGGTATTATTATGTTGTCAAAATCTCGAATAGGTATTACTTCAATTACTGTCCCTGCTGCAGCAATAAGCAAAGAAGTGCTTACACTTTTTGTGACAAAAAGCGTTGAAAAAAATATTGCTACAAAGCAAGTTACACTACCTTCTAGTGTTTTTCCAGAACTAAAAGGAATAAGGTGTTTTCCAAATAGCTTACCTGCTAAACTTGCTAACCCATCGCCAAAGGCCAAGGCATATATTGCTACTGCGGCAGGTGTTGTGTCGTAGAAGAAGGCTGTTAGTAATACGCCTAGAGCCAATGTTACCGGACCTAAAACAAAGTGATTTTCATCACGTTTACGAGCAGCCGCTTCGGTTAAAAAAGAAAAAAGAATAATGTTCTTACCCCGCATCCGCAAAAACTCAGCTATACAGTACATAGCTAAAACTAAAAACAATCCCGCCAAGACTAAAACTCTAAAGTGTTCAAGAAAGAAGGGAATAAAGGCTGTTGCTAAATGAATTGACTTTCGTACCAATTCTTTGCGAATGGCATTAGCTTCTTTTTGTATAATAATTCCAGGCTTGTCAGAGTGCGATTGCTGCTTCATGTACGCCTAATTTAAAGAAGTTTGCTGTAAGCCCTCTTCTCCATATAAGGTTCGAGGGATTGCCGCATAGATTGCAGGTTCAAATTCACTAATAGGATATAGCAAATACCGAATATTTTGTTCAGCAAGGTTACTTCCCTCTAACCGAACCATAGTTTCTTGATTACGCGTTAATGCATCCCATGCTCTTAAAGACTCTGAAAAATGAGCAAGGGCTTCAGTTTGTAATGCAGTGTTACCCGTTCTATCTGCAAGTTTTGAAAGTGTTACTCCAAGATTATTTGTTGTCTTTAAGTATAAATCTACAATCACAGCATGATCTGAACGTACTTGAGGGAAAAGAATGCCATACCTATCTCTATCGGAATTAAGAGTTGCCAGCAATCTTTCATAGTGAGATGCTGCAGCTGAAGTATCATCTCGTATAGAAAGAACGTTTCCTAGAGCCAAGAGTAAATTTCTATCTGATGAGTCTTCCTCAGATGTTTTTACAAATGAGTTTAAAGCAGCTGAATAGTTTCCATTATCGTATTGAATAAATCCAATTTTATAGCGAATTGATGGTGTATCATTGTAGTTTTCTACAGCGTGTAAGTAGTTTTCAAGAGCTACCGCTAAATCACCAGAAATAAAATAATCTAAATCTCCCATATCGCCATAGAGTTTTCCTACGTTTTCATTTCCTTCTAAACCAGTTGTATGCTGTGCTTGCTCAAAGAGGTTAATGCCTTTGGCAAAACCTTCTTCAGCTAAAAGATATTCTTCTTGGAATGTATAGATTTCTCCCAGTAAACGATATGCATCTATATGTTTGAGTGTCCGCTCATGTGTTTTCTTTGCTGCATTTTCAAAATTTGTTATAGAATTGTTTAGAGCCACAATAGCTTGAGAATGATTATCCGTAAACACAAAATATCGTGCAAAATTGTAATGGGCCTCTGGAATGCTTACATCTTTTTCTACTGCTAGTTCCAGAACTTCTCGTAGATTTTCGATGCTGCTTCTCAAGTATTCATCTGATGGTGGAAGATACCCGTAACGTTTTTCCAATAAATAGCCACCCAACTCTACTAAATCAGGTGATTCCAAATTTACTGTTCGAGAACTAAAAAAGTATGATTTTAAGGCTAAAACCTCGCGTAGATTATCAGTACGAATAAAATACCGAAGCATTCTAGAAAGATAAAGATCTTCTTGTCCAAATAAATCCATTAGTGTTGCATATTGCAATCGAGCTTGTTCAAAGCGCTCATCCCTTTCTTGACCAAATGGTAGGGAGGTAGCCCATTCTAAAAAAATGTCGCCTAACAAGAGCATCGCTTCTTTGTCATTAATATGATGGTCAAGCACATACCGCCGTGTAATCTCAGCTGCTCTTTCATAATTTGCTAAATCTGATAGCTCCATATTTGCATATTCGAGAGCTGCATCTTTATCATAATCAAAGCGAAGCACGAGCTGTTCATACATGTTCCTTGCTCTTTCGTATTGGTTTTTTTCTCGATACGCTTGGGCATACCTAAAAAACCATCTCTTTTTTACTTGGTATGACATAGCTTCGTTAAACTTTATTTCAGATTGTGCATATAAATCATTTTCAATTAAAGCATAACCATCGTTATATAAAATTTCTGCCCTTATAGGCCTGTAAATAAATGTAGCACTAAGGTAAAACAGTATATATACAAAAGCGCTAAGCACTAAGGCCGCAATTGCACCAGGAATAATTCTGTTTTTTAGTTGATACTCAAGTGATAGTTTATATGACTCATACTGTTCAACAGTACGTCTTTCATAATTAAGAGGCACATTAATGGTAATATTAAGCATTTTTTCAAGGTGTGTAGCTAGCTTGCGAGCAGAAACTTTTTTTACTACCTTAAATAGTACTTCCATTATTGCAACATCAGTAAACTCATCATTTATGACAACCTTATCAATTGCCAAGCGTAAGTTTAATGGATATGTTTGCAGATTTTGCTTAAATAACTCGTATTCTGTATCGGTTAGATGTGTTCTTTCATCATCTTGAGCTTCTTTCTTTTTTATTATACCTAAGGGAGCCTTTCTCGAGTCTGCAGCATCTGCATCTGAAAACCCTGGAATCTCAAAGTTTGCATCATCAAACTCGCCAGTAAAGGAGGTGTCACTCGCATCAAAGTCTTCCATATCGCTCGTGTCAAATCCACCACCCAAATCAAGGGCAAAATCATCTGATGCACCACCGAATTCATCAAACTCATCATCTGAGCCCATTGAAATGCTTTCTTCTGTGCTAGAAAATCCATCATCAAAATCAGAACTCATAGACTCTGATGAAAAATCGTCAAAAGAATCCTGCGGTAGTGACATGTCTGTGTCTAACGAGGTTTCTACACTTTCTTGTGGAGCACTAAGACCTTCCAAAGGCTCGATGCTAGGCATATCATCTACCGATGGTATATCGTCCATCGATGGCAAATCAAAAGACATGCCATCATCTAAGTTATCGCTAGTTATAGGAGAATCTGCAAAATCTTGTTGGGCAGGCATTGTAAAGTCATCTGCAATTGAATCTTCGGAAGCAAAGGAATCTCCTATGTCTGGCAAACCATCGCTAAATGAGTTTTCAGTATCAGATAGATCTACTTCTTCAACCTCAGGCGACGAGGGTGCAGATGGAGGTAAAATATTATCAAGCATTGCAGCAACATCTGCATCAAGTATTTCTGGTTCTTCGTCTGGTAGTGTGGGGGCAGCACTTTCGGCTGCAATTGATGCTAATATGTCCTCAGCTGACATTGAATCTGCAAGGTCTTGCTCCTGCTCTTCACCATCAAGCTCATAATCTTTTTCTTCTTCAGGTAAGCCAAACTCAAAATCATACGAGTCATCTTCCTGGGGAACATTATCAGGAATTGAGACCTCTGGTAGAGTTGTCCCGTTCTTTTGTCGAACGGCTACTTCATCACCCACTTGAGAAATATCATCGCTAAATTTTTTAAGACTCTCTATCCCCGGCATTATTAACTAATTTTACCCCACAATACAGTTTATAACAAGCACTTTTATGCTAAAAATACGTTTTTTATTTTCTTTCCTTTCTTTATCATCGGTTTTTTTTTAAAAGGGCTTTATTTTTTCTTAATTTTTTTTTAAAAATTCCGATGTTATATATAGTTATATGAAAAAGATTATTATTTTATTATGTGCAATTAATTTCTTGCTTCCAATGTTTGCATTAGATTTAGAGCACTTTAGTGATAAGCAGTATATTTTAGATTCTCTACTCGAAACAATAGACAGACCTCGTGAGCCAGTAGTGATTGGTGATTATATAATTTTTACCGCTGACCCAAGCATTCGCCATGCAGGCATTGCATTTGACTTTGAGCAGTACAGAAAAATTCACACTTTCAAGCGTCTGGTTAGACAAAATGAAGATAATACCAACACCCAAAGCTTTGTTTCATTTTATATATTGTATATACCTCAAAATATTCAAAGCATATCATATCGTGTAGTAATGGATGGATTATGGACAACAGATCCTCAAAACATGTTAAGCATCTATGATGCAAATGCAAATCTACATGTTTCTCACTTACAATTACAACGCCCAGTTATTTCAGAAACAATAACAAATCAAAAAACGGTTAAATTTGTGTATGAGGGTGAATCTGGTCAACGAATTCGTCTTGCAGGAAACTTTACTAACTGGGATCCCTACATTTACGAACTTCGCGAAACTTCGATGGGGCTATACGAATTAGAGCTCGCCCTACCTAAAGGAACCTATTACTATACCTACTATTCTGGCATCCAATCATTCCTTGATGAAACAAACCCAGAACGGGCGTACACATCTGATGGGCGCGTAGCCTCTGTCGTTACCTTACAATAATACTTATTTTTTTTGCCAATGTTTAACTATTTGCGTCGCATCATCGCGCTCTTTTTTACTTTCAAAAAAAACTACAATACTGCCCCTACTCTCGGTAACAATTGTTAGCGTTTCATCAGTCTCAGTTTCATATTCTAAAGTAGGTAGTAGTACAACTTCATCTTTTTTCACTACTCTACCATCAACTACCAGCATGAACTCATACACGCCTGCCTTCGCACGGTATAAAAGTTCTCTAGAGCCCATCTCTAAGGCAAGTAAGGCCGTACTATGAAGAACAAGTGCAACTGCAGATGAAAAATCTCTAAAATAAAGAACAACCAACATTAAAAGAGAAAAACTTATTACAATAATATACATAGTAGCTTTGACTTTTTTTAGGGCTAAAAGGCATTTTCCCGTTTTTTTAGAAAAAAGTGTGTACCGTATAGGAAGTAATAATAAAATAACAAAAGCGAGCGCATAACTTGTAAAACGTACTATTGTCAAAAAATCCATAAAAGTATACTATACTAAAAAGAAAAAAAAGGAAAGGTTAAAATGAAAAATATTGAACATGTTTTAATAGCAGGAGCTGGTGCAATTGGGTTAATGGTTGCACATCAAATATATACGTATAATTCAAAAGCGGTAAGTATACTTGCCCGTGGAGAGCGACTATCCAGATACAAAAAAAACGGCCTTTGGGTAAATGATGAAAAAATTGATTTTCATCTTGCAGATGCAGATAGTAAGGCAGAGAATTCAGGCATTCCAACAAAAGATGGAAAACCAGACCTTGTTATTCTTGCTTGCAAAAATCAGCACCTTGATACCATTTTGGACGACTTACAAAACTATATAGGCGATAACACGCTTATTATTTCTCTATTAAATGGTATTTCTAGTGAGCAAACTATTGCAGAGCGCTACCCAAACACCAAGCCACCACTTGCAATGATTTTAGGTACTGATGCACAGCACGGAAATGAGCATTGTTACTATGGACCAAAGGGTGTAATTCACTTTGGAGAAAATCAAAACAAAAGCACAGATGGAAAGACAACGAGCGAATGCTCAGAGATAGTCCAAAGCATTGCAAATTTTTTCGACCAATCAAACATAGCCTACAATGTTCCTGAAAACATGCTGAGAATGCTTTGGTTTAAGTATATGGTAAATGTTGGCATAAATCAGGCATCTTCGATTTTGCGCCTACCCTATGCGCCTTTTCAAAATAATGGAAACAGCGCATTTGTTCAAGAGGCATTTGATTTTATGGTGTCATTGCAAAAAGAGGTAATTGAGATTTCAAAGCATGTTGGAGCAAACCTCGATGCTGGTGATTTAGAAAAGTGGTTTGCAGTTTTAAATACGCTAACACCAGACAGTAGAACATCAATGTGCCAGGATGTAATTGCAGGGCGAAAAACCGAGGTGGAGTTATTTTCAAAAACTATAGGAGAACTAGGGAAAAAATTTGACGTTGCAACACCTGTAAATGATACAGTGTACTTGCAATTGAGGACGATTGAGCAAAGTTACAACTAATGCATACTTTTCGCAGTTGCAATGGCACAAACAATAATTACTATCCCCTAGCCTAACCCAAACAAGCTATAAATAATAACCGTCGATACTCCCGCTAAGCAAATAGCAATGCTACTCATCGCGCCTTCTGTTTCTCCCATTTGAAAGGCACGGGTTGTACCAAGTGCGTGGGTTGAAGTTCCAATAGCGAGGCCTAAGGCCGTTTTATCTTTTATACCAAACATTTTACCCATTATAGGAGCACAAACGGCACCAACGAGCCCTGTTAATGTCGTTGATGCAAAGGTGACAGCCCCTATTCCCCCACTCATTTCGGCCAAAGGAAGTGCAATAGCAGTGGTTACAGACTTTGGATATAAGGCTACACGAATTGCTTCATCAAGACCAAAAAGATGGCACATAACATATATCGAACCAATTGCAGCCAGAGAGCCAACAAATGTTCCTACTAAAATCGGAATAAGATTTTTCTTCAAAACTTCAAAGCGATTATAAACAGATACTGCAAGTATTGCAGTCACAGGGGCTAAAAACATGTATATAATATCTCCACCCAAATCATAGGCTTCATATGGAACATTAAAAACTTCAAGAAAGGCAATACAAAGTATCATCGCTATGATAAGTGGATTTGCAATAGGGTTATTAAAACGAGCTTTTATCTTTACTCCCACGTAATAAGCTAAAATAGAAAGAGAAATCCCAAAGTATGGTGAAAAAATAAATGCATTCCAAAATGTCTCAAACATTTCACACCTCCCCTCTCGTTAGACGTCTATTTCTTACATAATTTTGAAGTTTAATAACCGCCTGAACTGTCCAACCTGTTACGGCAAAACAGATAAAAGCAGAGACGATGTTTATCAATAATAGTGGGATTATTATTTCTCCTAAAAGGTCAAGGTACTCCATTAAAGCTAAACTTGGCGGAATAAAAAAGAACGCCATAATCTGTTGCATAAAGTCGGCCTTTTCTCGTATATGATGCACTTTTATAACCCTAAATGCAAGTAAGCAAAAAAGGATAATCATTGCCAAAACACTTCCAGGCATAACAAATGGAAGTACACTTGAGATGGCGTTGCCCACTAAACAAAGCGAAAAAACAAGGGCAATTTGTAATAAAATCTTCATAGAACGTATAATAGCATTAAAATAAGATTTTGCCTAGACGTTTTTCTTTGGCACTCCCCGCTTGTAGTGATCCAGACTTTGCGTGATATATAAATGGATTGTGGCAGGGATGCCACTAAAGTAAAAAATTGTCGAGTTTGCTTGTCAAACTTGGAAGTAAAAATTGGCATGGAAGTCAATTTTTACGAACAATCCCTGAGCGTTATGCAAAATTGCAATACGTATTCACTGCAATCACGGCAGACGGAAAGGCAAACGGAATAGCATCTATATCCTCTTTTGAGTTTATTGGAAAAAGCTTAAAATCTGTAATTTCATTTTCATCTTCTGCCTTTAAAGTTTTCATGGCGTCTTCTAAGCTCAAAGAAACTTTTGCTTCAAAAAACAAATCGCATGTTTTATATAAGAATCCCTTGTACTCATACGAGTTGGGAGCGCTACACACAAATTTCACGCTTTCAATAGCAAGACCAGTTTCTTCAAAACCTTCTCTAA
>CAYJFX010000024.1:0-24915 GCA_964369735.1 uncultured Treponemataceae bacterium | reverse complement strand
CCTGTACTGTAGTGAGCCGATGCAAGGTCTTGTGTTAAATTCATAAGTGAAAAAGCTGCAATACGTGCCTTTGCATCCATGTGGCTATACATTGGTGTATAAGATATTGTATATTTATTGTCAATAATCATATTTAAAATATAGCACACTTACCAGACTTATGCAATGCAGTATTTTTATTTTCTATTAGAAGTTCTAGGCTATACACCAAAACACATTTATGGTATAATTATTTGATATTTTAAAAAACTATCAAATAATTAGGAGTTGTTTTTTATGAAAAAGAAGAATTTTACAGTTGTCTTTATTATAGTAAGTATTTTAATTCAAGCAGCAAGTGTATATGCAGAAAAGTTTGAGTTTAAATATACAACTGGGCATACGTACAATATTTTGTCAGTTGTAAACCAAGAGGTTTTTGTAAATGATGAAAAAAGCCACGATGCAATAATTACAAATGACATTTCTGTAAAAGAAGTTGAGGCGCAAGCTGGTGGTAGTGGTCGTATAGACACTACTTATGAAACAACCGAAGTAGCAAATTTTGGCAAAGATGTTCCAGAACATATAACCACTCAAACGTACTTTAGCTCTCTTTCAAGAGATAGACTCGGCTATTATATCTTAGATGATGAAGCATATATGCCTGTTGTAAGAAACTTACCTATCTTTCCTGATAAAGAATTAGAGCCTGGAGACTCTTGGTCCGCACAAGGTGAAGAAGTTCATGACTTTAGAAATAATTTTGGTATTGAAGAGCCCTTTAGAATTCCCTTTATTGCAAATTATGTATATAAAGGAACAAAAAGAGTTGATGGCGTAATCCTTCATGAAATTAGGGCTTCCTACGACTTAATTTATGAACCACCCGTATACCAAAGCACAAAAGAAAATGTTCCTGTATTAACTATGGTTAACTCTAATCAAACCCTTTTTTGGGATACAAACAAAGGGTACCTAGATAGCTACACCGAAGAATACAGAATTGTTATGGAAACGTCACGAGGTGATAAAATCGAATTTGTTGGTGATGCTCATGCTGAAATAACAAATTTTGCAAACCGTCAAGTAAATGAAGATCTCACGGCATTACAATCAATACTTGATGATTTACAACTTGAAGATGTTACAGCCCACATAGCACCAGATGGTATTACAATAAGCCTTGAAGATATTCAATTTGAAGCAGAGTCTGCAAGATTACAACCAGCAGCAATACAAACGCTCAGACAAATTGCGAGTATTTTGGCCACGCTTCCAAATAATGATATACTCATTACAGGTCATACTGCCTTAGCAGGAACAGAATCAGGTCGACAAGCGTTATCTGAAGATAGAGCAGAAACAGTAGCTGACTTCCTTATTGATGAAGGTGTTAGAAATAGAGGTCAAATTGAAACACGCGGAATGGGAGCAGATGATCCAATTGCACCAAACACCTCAGACTTCAATATGGCAAGAAACCGACGAGTAGAAATTACAGTTTTAAATAACTAATAAGCTTTTTACGTTGCTTTGTAACTATAGCACAGAAAAAGTATTTTTATTATGATAGATTAGTTTATACGGAGGCTTTTTAATGAGCGAAAAAAAATTTTCTAGATCAATGGCTATTGTATATTTAATAGTAGCCATGGGATTAGTTGTAGGAATAGTATTATTCACAAGTGCAGGTGCTGCAGATTCACAAGGTATTACAGTAGATGGATATATGGGTCCTTTAACAGTAGAGGTAACTATTGAAGCAGGCGTAATAACTGACGCAAAAGTTACAGAATCAACAGCAGGCGAATTTCTTCCTCAAAGTGCAGATGCTATTTTTTCTCAGGCAATTGCGCAAGGAAACGCAGATAATTTGGATGTTGTTGCAGGAGCAACAGGTACATCGAATGCATTAATTTCAGCTTTACAACAAGCTCAAGCCCAAGCGGGTATTGGCGAAAATGTATATACTGTAACGGCTGATGGTAGAGCAGGTCCTTTAACTGTTCATGTCACAATTGTTGACGGTGTAATTATCGCTGCAAATGTTAGTGACTTCCCCGCAGGAGAAAGAATTCCAGAGACTGCTGAAATTATTTCAACCGCAATTGCAAATGGCCACCCGAATGGAATTGATGTTGTTGCGGGAGCTTCAATGACATCAAGAGGGCTTATTTCTGCATTGCAGCAAGCTTACATAGAAGCAAATACTGATGAATCCATGCTCGTTGGCCATGGTGAAGGGTACAGAGGTCCATTAAGCGTTGTTATAACTATGGATGGAGACAATATTGCAACAGCAGAACTTCTTACTATTTCTGATTCTGAGTTTTCACTTCCAACAGCTGAAACACTTTTAGAACAAGTTGTGGTAATGGGTAATCCAGATGGCTTGGATGTAATAGCTGGAGCTACAGGTACTTCTACAGGCATTATAGATGCTTTGAAGGATGCAGTAGCAAAACAGTAAGTAAAAAACATGTCATTTCAACCGAGGCGGAGAAATCTCCTTTATAAACGAGACCTCTCTGCTACAATCGAAGTGGCGGGAGAATAAAAAAAACTTCATTGCAGTTTGCAATGAAGTTTTTTTATGCTAGTCAAATATTACCCGTTTACTTATTTCAATAAGTTCTGGCTTATATTCAAAGTGCATCGTATCATAAATAGCCCAAGTACCACCCCAAATAAATCCATTGTTAAGCATTACTTGTACTACCTTTTCTGGTGGGGTCCATAAGTCCTCTTGCGGCACGAGCATCCAGTCATCATTATAATCTCTCACCCATGCCCAATACATCATTTCGTTCCCCCAACCTCTTGGAAGAACATCTATTGCTAGCCCATAGCTATGATTACTAAGCCTGTTTGTGCCCGCTACTGTGCGCCAACTATAACCACTTGCCTCTGATAAAGTATCTAAAAATTCGTTTACCTCTGCGTCGGTTTTTGCAATTTCCTCAACTTCTGCATTGATTGCATCAAATCTCCCTGCAACAACCTTATTTACATTTACTGCCTTTCCAAAAAGCACCGCTTTTACAAGACTTTCTTCTGTTTCCCCCCTAGTGCCAACACCAAAAAGTGCATGAAAGAAGTCAGTATCTTGCGGCAATTGCGGCACCCCCCGCACGTCACTCGAAGTTCTATTTCGCAAGCTATCTATATACTCTTCTGTATAGGTACTTGGATCTCGAGGATCAGCCCTATACGCCCATATTTGATAAGGACGATACTCTTCCCACATATCTTTTTTTTCTTCGTTCAATAATCTACCATTAGCCCAGTAAAAAAAACTACCATCGTAGAGTTCAGCTGCCCAATCACTATCTTTTTGCACAACAGCCTTAATTATATCTGGATAAGCTCTCCAGTAGGATTCTAAGATTATATCTGGCCTTGAATGAAGATCTGCTGCATCAATTTTTTCAGAGCTCTCTTGAGGTGTTTGAGTGGAGTCTGTTGAAGGATGTTTTTCATTCTCATTGCCCTCAACTAAACCAGTTGCAAATAAAAAAGATGCTAAAACACATGCAAGCAAAAGGATTGTAGTAAAACTAAGAATTTTTTTCATTATTACCCCTTCTTGAAACGTACAAACAAGAAATTACTATGTGAATTTATGATAATATATTATTATAAATAAATCAAGCTATATTGTCTTGCTGCCAAATACAATATATGTTATAATGACTTATCGAAGAGGAGCTTTTTATAATGTAACTAAAAAAGGAGTGCAGCTATTAATAACAACGTAATTATTACATTAAGAAGTATTTCCATTATTTTTAGTGTTTTTATTGTTTTTGCTATCGCATTGTTGGGCTTTTGCATTGTACCAAATTTTTTAATTGATGAAGATAATGCTGCCCTAAACGGTTCAACACGGTTTGCAGATACAGGTTTTGATGCAGACTCATTTCCTCTTTCTGGTGAATGGGAGTTCTATCCAGATGTTTTTATTTCGAATAGCGAAGATATTAGGTCATTACACAATCCATCCTTTATACAAATTCCACTCAACAACATTATTCAAGCCCAAAAAAGTGCAACCTATAGAATATCTGTTGATAATATAGCTTTTTCCGCCTATTCGGCACTCTATATACAAAACTTAGATCACCCGATTGAAGTTTATTTAAATGGAGTTAAGCAGGATCTAGTTATTAATCCTCGAGAAAACAATTTACGCAATGTTCATGCTGAAGTATATTCTTTAATAAATTTTGATGAAAGCAAAGACTCACAAGAACTAGTCTTATCTAGCGAACGCAAGGATAATAATGCCCCTTTGTTTAAAAGAGTTCCAATAATTACATCTAGCATGAATGCATACAATATAATACATTGGAAAACAGTTGTTGAAGCTTTTCTTTTTGGCTTTTTAATTTGTATTGTTCTCAACGGATTTTCTTTTATGATTTTACGCCCCCAGCATATAGCTATTTCAAGCATATCTCTTTTTGATGCACTTCTTATTCTAAGACTCTTTTTTGCATCCGAAAATTTACAAGGTTCTTTAGAATCACTTTTCAGTTTTATCCATTTTAGTGATACAATGGTTTTTTCTTCGCAAATATTTTTACTACTTATAAGTAGTTTAGTTGGAATGATTTTGGCCCACACACTTTTAGATGAGAAAAAACAAATCCCTAAACAATTTACAATACCCATAATCATTATCTATATACTTCTCATATGCGTACTTCCATATAATTTTGATATTTACTATACCTTTGGGCGTATTATTTTATTCGTAACATTTCTTTATACTTTTGCACTTATCTTATGGCATGTAGTTGTTCATTGGAAAAATCATAAAAATGGCTATTCTATATTTAATATATCGAGAACTATTTACGTTACCGTGGTTATAATTATAGATGTGTTATTTTTAGGTGAATATATAGGATTTCCAATTTTCTATTATCCATTACTCTTATTCTTCTATGGTCAGATGATAATGAAATTAATTGACAATAGTAGAATTTACGATGAAGTATCTAAACTCAATGAAAACCTTGAAAAAACAGTTGAAGAGCGCACAAAAGAACTATATGAAAAGAATAAAAAGCTTTCAGAAATTTCTACCCATGACCCACTCACGGGTGCATATAATAGGCTTTACTTTGATGAACAATTTGAAATTGCCCTCACTATTTTCAATGAAAGCATACACACACTTCATTTATGCATGTTTGATTTAGACCATTTTAAATCAATTAATGACACTTATGGGCATGCTGTTGGAGATGAGCAGCTTGTCTATGTTTCAAAAATGGTACAAGAATTAGTTCTCAAAAATTCTGTCTTTGCCCGAGTAGGTGGGGAAGAATTTATGATTCTATATACAGAAGATAACACAGATATTATATTAGAAAATGTTGAAAAAATACGTTCTACATTAGATAAAAAATCAAAAGAGAACAAACAGTTTACTACAAGCAGCTTTGGTGTCACCAAGTTTGTAAAAGGCTATACAAAAAAAGACTTCTTAAAACTTGCAGATAAAAACCTTTATGAAGCAAAAAGTACTGGTCGTAACAAAATAGTATTTCATTGACTTTAAATTTTTATTACACTAAGATGTTTTAATGGATAAACCTTTAATTGAAAATAAAATGGGCACAATGCCCATTCCACGTCTTATCATTACAATGGCACTTCCACTAATGCTTTCAATGATAACACAAGCCTTATATAACATTGTAGATTCTATTTTTGTTGCAAATGTGGGAGAACATGCTCTAACTGCTGTTTCTCTTGCCTACCCAATTCAAAATCTCATGATTGCAACGGTAACAGGTACAGGAGTTGGTATAAATGCCCTTCTATCATTAAAGCTTGGGCAGAAAAATTTTACTGCGGTAAATCGAACTGCTGGAAACGGTATTTTTCTCGCTTTGTGCTCTTATATATTTTTTGTTATACTCGGTGCGCTTTTTATTCCAGCATATTTTCAAAGTCAAACCACCGACAGAGCAATTCTTGAACATGGACTTGCGTACACGAATATTGTTGTACATGGCTCCTTTGGGCTTTTTTTTGTTGTTACATTTAATAGGCTGTTACAAGCAACAGGAAAAGCTATTTATGGCATGATTATTCAAATGTCGGGAGTTGTAATTAACGTTATCTTAGACCCCATTCTTATATTTGGTCTCTTTGGTTTTCCAAGACTAGAAACTGCAGGAGCTGCTATTGCAACCGTCTGCGGACAAGTAGGATCAATGTGTATTGGTATTTATTTTAATATTAAGGTGAATAAAGAAATTCAATTCTCACTTAAACATATAATGCCTGATGCACAAATAATTAAACGAATATATAAAGTTGGTATACCTTCAATTTTTATGGCTTCAATAGGTTCAATTATGGTATATGCAATGAACATTATTCTTGCAACATTTAGCTCAACAGCAATTGCAGTTTTTGGTATATTTTTTAAATTAAACAGTTTTGCCATAATGCCCGTCTTTGGATTAAACAATGGCCTTGTCCCTATCATTGCGTATAATATTGGGGCTAAGCACCAGTCGCGTGTTTTAAAAACAATAAAAGTTAGTACTCTATTTGCATTTATTTTTACGGTTGCTGCTACATCCATTTTTTTAATTTTTCCAAGGGAGCTATTATCACTTTTTAATGCATCTGAAGCAATGATTGAAATTGGCATTCCAGCATTGCGAATAATGTCATTAATGTTTTTATTAGCTGGTTTTGGTATTACCTTTTCTGGCGTATTCCAAGCACTTGGTAATGGCATGCTGAGCTTATGCACTTCTATAGTTAGGCAGCTAGTTTTTATTGTACCTGCAGCATGGTTATTAGCTCAAACAGGTGTACTAAAAAATGTTTGGTGGGCATTTCCAATTGCAGAAGTTGCTGGTATAGCCCTAGGCGTAGTATTTATGATACAGATGTATAAAAAAGTACTGACTAAAATTGGAGAAGCGTAGGCAATTAATAATGCATAATTATTAATTACCCATTAATCCCATGTATTTTTGCGCTAAAGTCTCTGCTTTTTTTGATGCCAAGCCACAATAGCGCTCTGGATTTGCAAAAAAAGTTGAGGCATCTTCTATGCCTAGCTTTTCAAGTTGTGCTGTAATTGCATTAAAACTAACAGTATCCTTTGAAAGCTCATCATACAAAGAGGTAGCATTTTTTTCTGCTGCAAGGGTGAGCTTTCTAATTACTTCATGCGCATCAGCAACCCCACTTTCTGCTAATAGAATGTAGGCAGGTTCTGCTAAAACACCACCCTTTACTTTTCCTCCACCATCGTTGAGGTTTTTCATCATATTTTCTTTATCACTTTGTAGGCCACTTACAATATTTTTCATTCTTTCTACTGCTAGCGCAAACCCTGCTAGGTAGTCAGAAACAAAGCGCTGACTTGCAGAGTTTGAAAGATCTCGTTGGTGCTCGGATATTTGGTCCATAAAGAATGTCATAACGCGTGGTGCAAATGCCTTCCAAAGAGATTTTACATGTTCAGAATTCCAGGGGTTTCTCTTTTGAGGCATAGTAGAAGATCCAACTTGAGTAGAAGAAAAATATTCAAATACCTCGCCTATTTCACTTCGTTGTAAATTTCTCAGGTCATCTGCAAGATTTGCAATAATTCCAAAGGCCACGTTACATTCTAAAAGAAGCCTCAATAGATACTCTGGCTCTACTAGCTGAGTTGAATGTTCGGATGGCTTTAAGTCAAGATAGTCTAAGTAAAGTGCTTCAAAGCTTTCTGGGTCTTTAACAATCATTGAAGGCGCGTTATACGCTCCAACAGGGCCTGCAAGTTTTCCTCGTAAATCATTTGAAAGTTTTTCAATCTCTAAAATGCTTTTGCCCAAGCGGCTCACATATTCTGCAATTGCAAAGCCAAAAGTAATGGGAACTGCATGCTGTCCATGTGTTCGCCCAACCTGAGGTGTATTTGCTTCTCTTTGTGCAATAGTACAAAGTTCTTTTTCTAAGCTTTTTAGTATTGGCAATATTGCCTGTTGCACACAGTCTCGCACACGCACCGATAAGGCAGTATCCAAAATATCTACACTTGTAGCTCCAAGGTGTACATATGGCTGTATGTTTTCTGGTAGCATAGTTTGGAGAACATTTACAAGAGCCCTAATATTGTGATGTGTTTTCTTCTCTTCTTCGTACACCTTTGCGGGATCTATCGTCCAAGAAACAGTATCAAGCTCTTCTTCGAGTTCTTTTGTTAGCAAACCCCTTGTTTTTAGATGTGCTTTAATTAGTGCAATTTCTGCTTTAGCGCAAGAAATAACAGCTGCTTGCTCGGAAATAAAAGAAGACAGAGAGTCAAAGACTTCGGCTTCCGACAACGAGTACCTGTGGTCTAAAGGTGAAATATTAAAAAAAACGCTTCGAGAATCCATAAAAATATCCTTATTAAAAACTATTCTAAATTATCAACTTCATCAACAAGGGCTTGATACAATGTCATAACATCGTTGTTAGCCCTTTGCAGTGATGAAACCAAACGATTTCCTATTCTGTGTAATGACTTATATCCAAAAAAAGGTTCTCTTTCACAAAGCTCAATATATGAACTTCCGCAAATAACATATGTTTTACATGGAGTTAAAGCAACTACAGAGGCACTCCGCTGTGAATGATTTATGAGTGCCATTTCACCAAAAAAAACATTATTCTCTGCACTTAAATTAACAACTGCAAACCGTTCGTTTTGCAATGTGTTACGCATTACTTGAACCTTCCCCTCGGCTAAAATATGAAGCGAATCGCCATAATCACCTTCGCTGATTATTACATCCCCAGCAGAAAAGTACTCAAGGGTCATAATAGAGCATATTTCACTTAATATTTGATCATTCTTTTTTGTTTTTGAGGAAAAGTCCGAAAAAATTTCGATTTTTCGAAGACGATCTAAGAGTTCGGGTGTGCTATCCATAGTATTCTGTTTCCTCTTCTACTTTTTCGCCCATAGTATATTCACCATAAATAAAAATGCCTTTTGTGTTTTCTTTGATAACATAGTCGTCACATGGAACCAAGACAGGCTCATTACTCTTTAACTTTTTAATCTTCTTTAAGTTATCAACAATCTGAATCATATTTGGGTTTTTTTGGGCCTCATCTAATGCTTCGCGGCGACGATGATAAAAATTGCCTGTGTTTTCCAAGAGACCTATGAGAATTTTATTTGAACCTGAAAGAGAGCGCCTATAGTCTGCATACTGCTTACCGATAAAACTTTTTTTAATATCATCGATTACAAGACCTTTACCTGAAACTTCGGGTAAAAGATATTTTAAAACGTGACTTAAACCGATACCACTAGATGCAGAAACGAGTAAGCTTCGTTCATAATCACTCGTTAAAATAATTTCATCACAATGAGCAACTTGAAGGTGCCGTTCAAAACCAGGATCTATTAATTCAACAACTCGGTAGATTTTAGGGTTTAATGCTGCAATAGTCAACGTTGCAAGGACTGTCCTTGAATCCATTTCTAATTGTGAAAAATTCTGTGAATGGTCAGCTAAAAGAAGTACCCTTTCTGCAGATTTTATATTTGCCATAAGCAGCGTTGCTTCTTGGGTATAATCACCATTGATATAGTTAATATCTTTATACTGGTCGTGTGAGCGCAAGTTTTCAATGTGCTCAGCGGGAGCCGTGTTAACTAAAACAATTTTATCTAAGGTTAAATGTGGATTTGAATTTAAGATACCTTCTAATATTCTGTCAAAGCCATATTTCCAGCCACAAATAATAAAATGATTCGAAATCTTTTTCAATTGTACTCGCCCCCTATCTCTTTTCAGTTGTCTATCAAACAAAACTGATGCAACTTTACCACTTAGCGCTGCAAACGTTACTACACCAAACAAAAGTAGCACAATACCTGCAATGCGTCCAACACTCGTTATTGGAGAGATATCACCATAACCTACCGTGGTAATAGTAACCAAAGAAAACCAAATAACATCAAAAAAATTGGAAATTTTTTCATTAGCATCTTTTTCAGCTACAAAAATGAGCATCATAATAATAAAAAAAACACTAAACATTAGTAATGAGTATTGCACAAACTGATCGTAAACCAGGTTTAATAACGTTCTACGAATTTTTTTATAACCGGCATGTATTTTTTGAGATAAAACCTTATTTTGTATATAATTCGTCAGCCGATTGTCCATATCCTATTGTACGATAGATTTTAAAAATCTTCAACCCTCTTATAAGTGTTTTAAAAAATGTGCCAATGTCATATCTTTTTGTAGTGGAAGATTATCGTGTGCATACTCTGGATACACTTTCATTTCTTTTGGAGATGTTATTTTATTATATGCAGCAAACTGTGTTGAAGGTGGACAGGTTTTATCTAAAAGAGCAGTAAAGAATAAACAATGAGCCTTTATTCTTTTTGTAAGATTTTGTATATCGATGTATCCAAGTTTTGTCCAAAACTCATCCTCTTTTTCGTGCAATGGATCTTGTCTTTTAAAGTGTAAAAAAAGCTCTCGATAAGGTTCTTCTTCATTTGAAAGATCCATATCCCAAACACGCTTATAGTCAGACAAAAAAGGAAACGCAAATGCAATTGCTTTTACACTTTGCTCTAATGATGCGCAAGCAAGTGTCAATGCGCCACCTTGAGAACTCCCCATTGCTCCAATGCGACCCTCATCGACAAAATCCATGCTTTGTAAAATTCTTACAAGCTGTGCTGTGTCAAGAAAAACATTTCTAAAAAAAAGCTTATCTGCATTCTCATCTGTTACGCCGCGAATAATTTGGCCTCGTACCGTACTTCCAGAAACTTGGAGGGTATCTTGCGATAAGCCAGATTGACCGCGTACATCCATTGCGGCAACAACAAACCCATTGTAGGCAAGGGCTAGCTTATCAAACCAATCACCACAGTTACCTTGATACCCATGAAACATTGCTATTGCAGGTATTTTACCTTCTATAATATCAGGGCGTAAAAACTTACAATGAATTTTAGCTCCACCAACACCTTCAAAGTATAGGTGAAAAAGTTTAACTCCTTTATAAGGTGCGCTCTCCTCTTCGAGTGTATAATTTAAGCTCTGTGAATCAAGTTCCCTTAATGCTTTTTCCCAATATGCATCAAAATCTTTGGGACAAGGGTTAACTCCTTTATATTCTAATAAATCTTTAAGTGGCATATCAACGAGTGGCATTTTTTCCTCCAATTAAAAGTATACCACAATTCATAAAAAAAGTGAAGTTTTTTTAATAAACTGCAAAATTAGCACTTGAAAGCAAATAAAAAATCGATTAATATAACGCATGAAAATTTTACACACTTTAGGCGAAAAGATAAAAAGTGCATGTAAGTATTTGAGCACACAAACAATTCAAGGTGCCCACAGAAAATGCTTACATTGTGGCATGTGCATAAGAAACATGCCTTGCCCTCATCTAAAGAAAGAAAAATGATATATAAATTACATACATAAGTCCTCTTGTTATTTTACGCATAAATCGTTACAATATACGTAATGACTAATAATGTATCACTTGCAAAATGCGCTGCGTATGATGAAATTGAAGTATATAAATCCTTGCAGAAAGCTATTAATTTAGTACCTCCTCCAAACGTAAAAAATAAAGTTGTGCTCTTAAAACCAAACCTTCTCACCCCAAAAAAAAATGATAGCGCCGTGTGCACCCATCCTGTTGTGGTAGCACAAACTGCAAAGATATTTTTAGAAATGGGGGCTAAAAAGGTACTGGTTGGAGAGTCGCCTGCAACTCATGCATCAACTCAAAGTGCAAAGCAAACGGGATTATATGATGCCATTACATCCATAGGCGCACAATGGGCTGACTTTTCCGAAAGTGTAACAGTTGCAAACCCAGATGGAAAACTAGTAAAATCATTCGAATTTGCAAGTCCGTTTTTAGAAGCCGACATTGTGGTATCAATGCCAAAGTTAAAAACGCACCAACTTATGGCGTACACAGGAGCTATGAAAAACCTCTTTGGCTTAATGGTAGGCTTAAAAAAAGCTCAATGTCATTTTAGGTTTTCAGAGAGAAAAGAATTTTCAGAGTTTTTAACAGACCTGTGCATTGCAGCAAACCCACAATATACTATAATGGATGCAATAGTGGGAATGGAAGGACCTGGAGGGCCTGGCAACGGAGATCCTGTTAATTTGGGCTTTTTAGCTGCAAGTGATAATATTTTAGCACTTGATTGGACTTGCGCAGCAATAGTCGGCTATAAAAGTGAATTAATTGTTAACCTAGCCGATGCACTTTCTAGAGGCATTTGGCTAAATACTCCAGAAGACATTAAAGTGCTTGGTGA
This sequence comes from uncultured Treponemataceae bacterium, assembly GCA_964369735.1. Lineage (GTDB taxonomy): Bacteria > Spirochaetota > Spirochaetia > Treponematales > Treponemataceae > CAYJFX01. The sequence goes on along the minus strand of CAYJFX010000024.1, from coordinate 12,593 downwards.
AAGCATTGATAGCGTAAAGCCTAAAAGTTTTAAAATTGTAAACCAAACAACGATAAATGTAGAGCTTAGAAAACACATTCCGTCATTTATCTATAAGCTCATCGAGCTTGGAATGGTTAAAACACCCCGATTTGTACACAAAAAGTGCATTAGATGTGCCAAATGTGTTGAAATATGCCCTGCACAAATTCTTAGTATTGATGGTAAGGTGTGTATTGATAAAGCAAAATGTTTACATTGTTTTTGCTGTCATGAGGTCTGCCCAGTAGACGCAATTAAACTAAAACGCTTTTAAAATAACAAGGAACGTTAGCGTTTGCCAACGTTCCTTTGATGCGTACTCAAAAAGTTGCTTTTATCTGCATCCTCACGGAGAAATAGTCACACTATTACTTGCAACCCATAAGCACCTAGTCCCCTAAGTATATACCTTTTTAGGTAAATGTCAAGTAGCATTTCTCTTATAAATGAGAAAACCTTATATTATCTTAGACTAGTCATGATGTTTCCATTTAAAACATAATAGTTAGCGCTATATTTGCTTCTAAGTATGGTTCAATATTTGGGTCGTTTGAAAAATAGTTTCCAACTGAACCAACAAGGCTTACATCTGAAGCTATATCCCAACGCGTTGCAAAACTCCACTCTATGCCCGTATACCCAGCATCTTGCTCAGCTTCCATTACAGTGAAAAATGCATCCGCTCCTAATAGAAAAAACAAGGAGTTTATTGGGCGCATTATTATATGCAAGCCTGTCTTAACCATCCCACCATAGGCGAGTGTACTATCCACATTTGCCATGATTTCCGTAATTGGAACATACGTGTTTTCAGAGCCGCCCGTAGCAAACACTGTTTTCCATGACAAAATTGAATCTGCAAAAGGTAAAAATGATGACAATTCAAGTACTGATATGTTTCCAATAATATTTTGCTCTAGCATAATAAAACTTAGCGTAGATGACACATTATAATAGAAAGATTCCCCCATAGGTCCTTGTAATCCCGCTGTAGCATAAAATCTATTAGACGTTGTTACATTCTCTGTAATGTCTATTGCACCATTTAGGTCCAGTGCAAATGCATGCTGTGCATCAAACAAATACGGTAAGCGAAAATTTATATTGGCTAGAAGAAAGGCCGGCGCAAAAGTATAAATATCTGATAGTACATTTTCGTTTTCAACACCAAAGAGTGTTTGAGTATAACCATTTAAAAAACCAGTGAACCCTACATATGTTGAAATATCGTATAAGGTGTCTGTATATGCAATTTTTGCCCCATCTATTTGTTGGTCTACTATAAGTCCTACTGAATCATATACCTCAAAACGGCCTACATGCAGAGCTAAGCTATTATTATCACCAACAGGAAACTGAGCGGTAAATTGCAGCACAGAAAGGTCTACAAGATGCGTTAGACTTGCATCAGTGCTATTGTCAATAGGTTTAGAAAAGGCAAACTCATAAAATGCTTCTGCTGTTATTGACATTGGAATATTTTTACCAAAAGGAGCAAAACTTTGAAAGGTAAATCTATCGGTATTGCCAAGCTCAAGACTTTCTAGTTCACCGCTAATGCTAACATCTGCGTCTATTATTCCAGACCACGAAAAAGAAAACAAAGGTACTATTAAGCCTATGATTATTAAAACAAGTACTACTTTTTTCACACTATCCCCTCTATCTATTAAAAATATGAAATTTCATTGGCATTTTAACATACTGCATTAAATCAATAGTGCTATCGTATTCTGAATGCTCTATTATTCTTGTCATAACACTAAGAGCTTCTACTCCAGTTATTATTTCATTTGGCTGAGTAAGTGGGTGTATGATATTCATTGTTTGCAATTCACGAAAAGCATACCTTGGAGACTCAGACAAAGCGAAAAATAGACCACCTTTTATATCCCACACCTGCATACAAAAATATGCAAAATCTTTGTATGTTAACGCGCTTTGTTCATCTTTAATTTTTGATAGCCTTGCATACCGCTCTAATGCGTTTAAGCTATATTCTTCGCTTGTTGTGCTTTCAACTACATTCAAATATGTTGCTGCAAAATACGAAACATCCAAAAGACTCACCGTTTGGGCGTTAACCATTTCAGAAACTTTTTGTGCTGACTGAGAAAAAACTCCAACATAAAGAGCCATACACAGCACAATTGTAATTGCTGTTTTTTTCACTTTATCTTCCTTTTTTACCTAATTATTATTCCAAGTTGGGCTTTTTCTTCTACCTTTGTATCTTTTTCACCCACTACTGATTCTGCACTTGTTACGAGTGATTGAATTGGCTCTGTTGTTGCTGTTTGCCCTAACCTTGTTGCTATCTTTGTTTCTACTGGCTTTGATACCCTGCCACTTGGTGTTATGAGTGCTGAGTTTCCCTTTGATACTGGCATATCTATTGAGCTTACTCCAGAATATGCTACTAAGCCACTTGACACTGATAGGGTATCAATTCCTATTTTAAAACTTGTTCCCCTTACAGAAGCCGTTGCTACAGGGGTGTTTACCACAAAGCCTACTCTCTTGTTTCCTACACTGCTTACATCCGCTGCAATTGAGCCCAAATCTAAAAATATCTCTGACTCATGGGCATCGTCTGTTTCTGTTAATTGGTCTAGTGAAAGCCTTGTTAATTGGCTTACATTCACATTTGAGCCTGCAACCTGTATTATGGCGCTTGAGCGAAACCCCGTTGATATTACCCGACCTGTGTCTACTGTGTCGCCTTTTTCTAAGGGCTTCCAACCTGTGTCTGTTTCTATTTCTACTTTCCCATTTGTTTCAAGCACCGTGCCCGTAAAAGCTACGAGTGGTAGCATTAGGCTTATAAGTGCTAGTGTTATTATTACTTTTTTCATATTTTCTCTCCTTATATAATCATTCCATGCAAAACCATTATGGTAAAGCCTGTATTGCCCCTTGCAGTTGAGGACTTAAAGTTGCATTTGTAATAGTAATTTCAGACTCTGTGATACCACTAGCAGGGAATAAGTACTCCACATTTGTGACATTGGGTGCATTCCATCCATAGAGGTTTAAATCAGATATGGAAGTACACCACCCAAACATATCGCTTACATTGGTAAGATTTGGTAAATCCCAGTTTGATAAATCTAGGTCAGCTAACCCACTACATGAAAGGAACATACTACTCATATTCGTTACACTAGATGTATCGAAGAAACTCAGATCAAGAGTTGTTAGAGCTCCACAACCATTAAACATTCCACTCATATCTGTTACAGCTGAAGTATCTAAGTTCTCTAAACCATCAATTTCGCTAAGTGCAGTAAAATCTTCAAGCCCCATATCACCATCATCAATAGAACCAAATGCATAGGATAAATCGCTACCTGTTGGCACTATTTTCGTACCATCACTAACTTCTATGGTAATTCTTGTAACTGTATCTCTATTCCCATATGGAGCTAACCTATCCAGTTCTGCATCTATATTGCTTCCTGATACTGAAGGTACTAGTGTAATAGTATTACCTGAGCGTGTACCTGCAACAGTTCTTATTTCCCACTGTGCATATAGTGTTGTGTTTTTTGAAACGCGATCAGTAGCAAAATTCCAAAGGTTTGAATATGTATTATCGGTGTACCAATTACCACTAAATGTATAACCAGGGCGGCTTGGAGAAGATGGTGTACTTATTGTCGCGTTATAATTCGCATTTGCTGATGAACCTCCACTTCCACCATTTGCATTAAAGGTTACTGTATAGGTATTTATTATCCACTGCGCAACGGCTGTTTGGTTACTTGTATAATTCCATATGGTGGCACCTGTAATTGCCGCTCCACCAATTTCCCAACCATCAAAGGTGTAACCTGTGCGTGTTGGTTCTGTTATTGCACCTATTGCTTGGCCGTATGTTACAACTCTAGGTGTGTCTGCTCCGCTTCCGCCAGCTGCATCAAATGTTAATGTGTAGGTTTTTGCTATCCACTTTGCATACAGTGTTTTATTACCAGTAGAGCCTGTTACAACCTGAGTTATCTCGCTACCGCTAAAGCTTGCATTATCAAACCACCCTTCAAAGGTGTAACCTGTTTTTGTTGGATTACCAAGGTTAATAGTTGCACTTTCCACTGTAAAAGAAGCTGGTGCACCTGAAAAGTTTGTTCCACCATCAAGGTTATATGTTATTGTATAATTGTTAACTGACCACACTGCTGTAGCCGTTTGGTCGCTTGTATAATTCCATATAGTGCCACCTGTAATTGCTACTCCACCTATTTCCCATCTATCAAGAGAATAGCCCGTTTTTGTTGGTTCTGTTATTGCACCTATTGCTTGGCCGTATGTTACAACTCTAGGTGTATCTGCTCCACTTCCGCCAGCTGCATCAAATGTTAATGTGTAGGTTTCTGCTGTCCACTTTGCATACAGTGTTTTATTACCAGTAGAACCTGTTACAATCTGAATTATCTCGCTACCGCTAAAGCTTGCATTATCAAACCAGCCTTCAAAGGTGTAACCTGTTTTTGTTGGATTACCAAGGTTAATAATTGCACTTTCCACTGTAAAAGAAGCTGGTGCACCTGAAAAGTTTGTTCCACCATCAAGGTTATATGTTATTGTATAAGTGCTCGCAGTCCACTTTGCATACAGTGTCATATTTCCTGCTACCGTATCACTTGCAAAGTTCCATGCAGCTCCACTCAAACCAGGATTTTCAAACCAACCTCCAAAGTCATAACCTTCTCGTGTTGGATTTCCTGGATTTGGCATTAATGAGCCATACGGTATACTTTCTTGTCCTACAACACTTCCACCATTGCTTTCAAAGTCAACCGTGTGCATATCTACGTCCCAAAGTGCAACAGCTTCTTTATTTTCTGCATAGTTCCATACAGTATTTTCATTAATTGAAATACCATCAATTTGCCACGCCGTAAAGTCACTTCCATCTTTGATTGGTGTTGTTAATGCTCCTATCTTTTGTCCGTATATTACATCTTTAGCATCAATACTATTTCCGCCAACTGAGTTAAAGCTTAAGGTGTATTGTGCTCCCGTCCACTTTGCATATAGTGTCATGTTCTTTGTTGCAACATCACTTACAAAATCCCATACCTCTCCACTAAAACCACTGTTCTCATACCAACCTGCAAAGTCATAACCTTCTCGCGTTGGATTAGTTGGACTTGTAATTAGTGAATTATGTTCTATTATTTGATTGCCTATAGCACTTCCACCATTACTTTCAAAGCGTATTGTGTACGAAAGTATTTGGGCATCTTCAAACTCTAATGCTACTTCATTATATCCTTCTATTACTGTTATCGTTTCTGATCTTTGTGTTCTTGTTTCATAACCAAATTGACTAAGTTCTACTTGCGCATATACTGTTTTTCCAACTATATATAGATTATCAAATGTTATGGTATCATCCAAGCTATCGCCAATTTCCAGGCTTTTTTCTGAATATACCTTATCATTTGTTGTATCATGTATAGATACTTTTGCACTTATTCCTGTATACACCCCTGCCCGTGCAAAGTTATCTTCTCCACCTTGCGCAGCTCTCAATGCATTTTCTTGTGCATATGAATCGAGCATTTCACTTGGTATGGTAAAACGTATGCTTACTGGTTTTTCGTAAACGTTTTCCCATAACGAATCACAACTTGTAGCAAACAATGCTACCAATAGTAATAACACAGTAAATTTTTTCATTGAACCTCTCCTAACTTAAAACCTTACTACAGTAGGACATTTAAAGAAGATACAAAATAAAGTAAAAAGAACACTTTTTTAATTGCCAAAAGTAGTTTGGCATACAGAAGATTTAATCTCACTCTTCCGTCTATTTCCTTATTTTTATTTAAAAACTTAAAACTAAATAAATAATTCTATGGCATAAATTTCCATTTGTCAATGTGCCAAATGGCTCATTTTTAGCCATTTGGGGCATAAATTTTGTTTTTTTTCACGTATCTGCTACTTTTTTTATGTAAAAATCTGCAAATGTGATCATACAAAAAAAATGACTCGTAGGTGTTCCATTTCTGTAACATCTACGAGTCATCTAGTAGCTTGGTATTTTCTTCCTTTTTTACCTAATTATTATTCCAAGTTGGGCTTTTTCTTCTACCTTTGTATCTTTTTCACCCACTACTGATTCTGCACTTGTTACGAGTGATTGAATTGGCTCTGTTGTTGCTGTTTGCCCTAACCTTGTTGCTATCTTTGTTTCTACTGGCTTTGATACCCTGCCACTTGGTGTTATGAGTGCTGAGTTTCCCTTTGATACTGGCATATCTATTGAGCTTACTCCAGAATATGCTACTAAGCCACTTGACACTGATAGGGTATCAATTCCTATTTTAAAACTTGTTCCCCTTACAGAAGCCGTTGCTACAGGGGTGTTTACCACAAAGCCTACCCTCTTGTTTCCAACACTACTTACATCCGCTGCAATTGAGCCCAAATCTAAAAATATTTCTGACTCATGTGCATCATTTGTTTCTGTTAATTGGTCAAGTGAAAGTCTTGTTAATTGGCTTACACTCACATTTGAGCCTGCTACCTGTATTATGGCGCTTGATCGAAACCCCGTTGATATTACTCGACCTGTGTCTACTGTATCGCCTTTTTGCAAGGGCTTCCAACCTGTGTCTGTTTCTATTTCTACCTTCCCATTTGTTTCAAGCACCGTACCGGTAAAAGCTACGAGTGGTAGCATTAGGCTTATAAGTGCTAGTGTTATTATTACTTTTTTCATATTTTCTCTCCTTCGGGTATATAACGATTATTAATCTGCCATTCCATCAAATTCAGCTTGTACTGCTGCACTATAAATCGCTCCATCATCAGTTACTTCTGACTTTTTCAAATATGGCGAAGCAAACATCCCGCTACATGATGTAACATTGCTTGTATCCCACCCCGAAATGTCTAGTGAAGTCAATGCATAGCTCTCAGCAAACATCTGTTCCATATTCTCAACATTGTCAGTGTTAAGGGTACTGACATCTAACGTTGTGTAATTGCTACCATAAAACATTTGTGACATATCCGTTACGCTTGAAGTATTCCAAAGAGTAAAGTCAGGAAGAGGTGTTTTGCTAGTGAAAGCGTACGATTGGAACATTCCTGACATAGTTGTTACATTTTGAGTATTCCAGAGACTACCAAATGTAAGGGTTTGAATTTTACTTAAAAAATAGAACATCCCAGACATATCCGTTACATTTGAAGTATCAAAGCTACTAAGGTCTAGAGTGGTAAGAGCAGCGCAAGTATTAAACATATTGGCCATAGTTGTTACATTCGTAGTGTCGAAGCCACTTACGTCTAAGGAAGTAAGAGCCTGAGTATTAAACATGTCACTCATATCTGTTACCCCTGATGTATCTAAATTATCTAAACCTGTAATAGTTAAAAGGCTATCCCAGTCACTTGCTTCATCCCACCAATAAAAGAGTTCTGATAAATCAGTTTCTGGCAGTATTTTTGACCCATCTGCAGGAGGTTCAATTATTACACTAGTGATACTTGAACGGCTACTAACTCCAAGTTCAGCATTCATTGCACCTTTTAAACCAAGTGAACTAGCAGAATCTGGGCTTACGGTAAGCGTGAGACCATCACCGCTTAAAGTAGCAGTCATAGGTGTTGGTGTCGTTGTCCACACCGCAAACAAAGTATCATCGGCTACGGCTGAATAATCTTCTCCGTTTGTGTATTCTGCAACACTTGCTCCAGAAGTAGTTGCCCAGCCTAAAAACCTATTACCAGCAGGTGCTGTATATGTGTTAGAGCTAAGTGCTTTTGAAACTCCATAGGTAAAGCTTTGCGTTGGCATTGAACCACTTCCACCATTTGCATTAAATGTTATTGTATATGTTTCTATTGTCCACTGCGCAACGGCTGTTTGGTTGCTTGTATAATTCCATATGGTGGCATCTGTAATTGTTGTTCCACCTATTTGCCAACCATTAAAATTATACCCTTCCCTTGTTGGCGGTGTTATGGCTCCTATAGCTTGGTCGTATGTTACATTTTTAGAGCTAGTTCCTCCGCTTCCACCAGCTGCATCAAATGTTAATGTGTAAGTTTCTGCTGTCCAAATAGCTAAAGCTGTTTTATTTTCTGTGTAGTTCCAATTTGTACCAGCGTCTATTGTTACTCCACCTATCTCCCACCTTCCGAAGGTGTAGCCAGTTCTAGTAGGTGTTGGTAAATCTCCAATTGCTTGGTCATATGTTACAACTTTAGAACTAGGGCTTACATTACCACCATCTGCGTTATATGTTAGAGTAAATTCATTTGCTGTCCACTTTGCATATAGTGTCATATCTTCTGTTACAGTATCAGTGTCAAAATTCCATGCAGCTCCACTTGCGGCGCTATCTCTATACCAACCGCCAAAAGTATAATTAGCTCGATCTGGGTCAGCCGGCCTTGCAAGATTTGAACCATGTAGCGCTTGTTGAGTTGTATCTGCTGGTTTACTAGGGTAGTTTTGATCAAACGTTACAGTATATGTTGATACACCCCAGAGGGCTACAGCCGTTTTGTTTTCTGCGTACGACCATACTGTATTTTCATTTATTATTGTACCATCTATTTCCCATCCAGAAAAATCTTCGCCAACCTTATTTGCTATAGGAATTTCTCCAATAATACTATTAAATGTTACTTCTTTTTCGCTAACATCTACTACCCCACCTTTAGCATCAAATGTGAGAATATATTTTTGTTCAATCGCATCTTCAAACTCTAATGCTACTTCATTATATCCTTCTATTACTGTTATCGTTTCTGATCTTTGTGTTCTTGTTTCATAACCAAATTGACTAAGTTCTACTTGCGCATATACTGTTTTTCCAACTATATATAGATTATCAAATGTTATGGTATCATCCAAGCTATCGCCAATTTCCAGGCTTTTTTCTGAATATACCTTATCATTTGTTGTATCATGTATAGATACTTTTGCACTTATTCCTGTATACACCCCTGCCCGTGCAAAGTTATCTTCTCCACCTTGCGCAGCTCTCAATGCATTTTCTTGTGCATATGAATCGAGCATTTCACTTGGTATGGTAAAACGTATGCTTACTGGTTTTTCGTAAACGTTTTCCCATAACGAATCACAACTTGTAGCAAACAATGCTACCAATAGTAATAACACAGTAAATTTTTTCATTGAACCTCTCCTAACTTAAAACCTTACTTATAGTAGAACATTTAAAGAAGATACAAAATAAAGTAAAAAGCACATTTCTTTAATCGACACATAAAGTCTAATATGCAAAAGAGTATAATTCATTCTTCAGCATATTTCAACATTTTTATAAAAGTTTTATCTACACATATATTTATATGACAGTAATTTTCCTTTGTCAATGTGCCAAATGGCTCATTTTTAGTGATTTCCTGTATATTATCGCACTTTAGCCCAAAAATATGCCTACTTTTATTTAAAAGATATTTGTATCTCTCGGTTTTATAGCTATACAAAATAAAAATATTGTGATATCGTTTACCTTAATTAATAATACCAAAATGACATTGGAGAGGGTTTGTATGGTTAAAAAAGTTATTATAGCTGTTTTATTGCAAAGTTTAATAGTACTATCATTGAATGCAGAAAAATTTGAGTTTTTATATACTCCTGGACACACATATACCGTATACTCAACGGTGAATCAAGAAGTGTTTGTGAACGATGTAAAAAGTCATGATGTGCTTATAACAAATGATGTTATAGTCAAAGAGGTAGATGCCCACACAGATGGAAGCGGAACAATTGAAGCAACTTACAACACATCAGAGCTTGCAACATTTATAGGTGGGCTTAACCAAAGCTTTACTACTAGCTATGAAAGTGTTCTTTATCGCGATAAGCTTGGTAATTATTCCTTTGATGAAAACACTTTTATGCCAGTTGTACGAAACTTGCCCATATTTCCCGATAGAAATTTAGAACTAGGAGATACATGGACAGCTCAAGGTGAAGAGTTTCACGATTTTAGAGAAAATTTTGGTATAGAAAAACCGTTTCGCATTCCTTTCACGGCACACTATACGTATGATAGCACAGAGGAAATAAACGGCAAAACCTTTCATGTTATTATTGTGGAATACAACCTAGAATATGAATCTCCTGAAACCCTCGTTGAGGATGAGGATTCACCTGCGCTAACAAAATTTACAACAATGCAAACGCTCTACTGGGATAACGAAAATGGATACTTAGATCATTACAGCGAAAACTATGATATTGCTATTGAGACGAAATTTGGATATGAAATACATATTATTGGTGAAACGCAAACTGAAACAGCTAATTTCATTTCGCGTGCTGTCAGCAGCCCTGACATTAATACGGAAAACACCTATCAAAAAGCGGTGAGCATTGAAAGCATCCAATTTGAACCTAATACAGCTGAATTAACTAACTCTGCAAAAAATCAATTACAACGCATTAAACAGCAACTAGAAAGTTTGCCACGAAGTAATCTTCTCCTTGAAGGGCATACAGCGCTTGCAGGAACAGAAGGGGCACAGTTAAATTTATCACAACAAAGGGCCAAAGCGGTTGCAGATTATCTTGTAAGTATTGAAGTTAGAACAATGGGCGAAATGGAAATAGTTGGCTTAGGTTCGACTAAACCTATAGCGCCAAATACAACGCATGAAAACATGATAAAAAATCGCCGAGTTGAAATAACGATACTTAATAATTAGTATGTAACAATTATACATTCGAGGCAACACATTCGCTGCCTCATTACAAAAAAAAGTAAGGGCTCGACCTATGTGTCGAGCCCAGCTTATTTACGCATCTTTTCTCTTTGAACTTTTCTTATACATTGATACAGTTGCAGACATTGGCTCTCTTCTACCCTTTGGCTTTCCACCATAAGAACTTGTTTCACCAAAGCGATTTTCTTTTTGTCGTCTGTCGCCATCTCTACTTCGAGAATTTGAAAAGCTTCTTGATCGCCCTCTGTCACCTCTATCTCTACTTCTGTCTCGGCCTCCGCCAAAGCTTGAAGGGCGAGATTCATCTTTTGCATCAATGTGCATATGAGGTAAAGCTCTGTCTTTTTTAGCCATATCCAATACAGCCTTTGCAGCTTGAGCAGGAAGACTAATTAAAGAAAAACTCGAAGCAACGTCAATTCTATCAACCATGCGTTGAGGAATATTTAAGAGGTCTGAAAAATAGGCTGCAATTTCGCGGGCATTAAAGCCATCTCTTCTACCGAGCCCAACATAAATGCGCATTTGCTCGCCAGAGAAACTTCCAAACTTATTCTCTCTTCCAGCTTTTTTTCCATTTTGACTCGCAAAACTTTGTGAAAGTTTTAAATCACTTACATGACCGTAGCGATCTTCATCCAAGTCTTTTGAAAACATGTGTTGTAATACTCTTGCAAGTGCTTCTTTTGAATCCATTTCATCACAAAGCTGGTTTGCTAGGTAGGTGAAGTTTTCGCTCACAGGAGCTAACTCTGCAACCTTTGTTTCTTCTGTATTAGTAAGGATATCATCGTCGTCTGAAAACTCATTTGTTTCAGTTGTTGGAAGAACATATCCTTTTAATTCTGAAAAAAGTCTGTGGCGCTTTACTTTAAGTACTTCTTTTACAGAAGGAACAGAAACTTCAAGCATTTCGCCACGACTTGCTTTGCGAATAGCTTGACGTAAAAAGTCAAACTTCCTTCGCTCTTCGGGCCTCACCATTGTGAACGCAGTTCCCTTTGCCCCGGCTCGCCCCGTACGCCCAATACGATGAACATAGGTTTGTCCGTCAAACGGGATTGCAAAGTTAACAACGTGAGTTAGTCCCTCTATATCAATTCCCCGAGCTGCAACATCGGTTGCAACAAGGATTCTTGTTTTTTTCTTTCTAAATCGAGAAAGTATTTTTTCTCGTTGGTTTTGGGGAATATCCCCGTGCAATGCTGCAGCCTCATAGCCTCTTTCATCAAGCTGCTTTGAAACAACGTCTGCATCATTTTTTGTTTGTGTAAAAATAAGCCCGTAAAAGTCAGGTGATATGTCAATTAAACGCACGAGGGCTTCAATTTTTTCACTCTCTCTTACCCACAAATATTTTTGGTCTATTAAAAGCTGTGTTTCTTTTGGTGTTTCTTCTTCAACAACTTCATAGTCGCCCATGAACTTACCAGCAATTTTTAATATGTCTTGAGGCATTGTTGCAGAAAATAAAAGAATTCTACTATCAGCATTAGCCTTTGAAAAAATTTCTTCAATATCATCAATAAATCCCATGTCGAGCATTTCATCTGCTTCGTCAAGAATAAAAAAGTCAATTTCGTTTAACTTTAGAGATCCTCTATCAAGGTGATCTTTTACACGTCCAGGAGTTCCAACTACAATTTCAACACCGTTTTTAAGTGCACGTAGTTGTTCACGCATTGATTGTCCACCATAAACAGCAGCCATTCTTGGAAAAGAAGAAGTTGATAAACTTTCAATTTCCTTACAAACTTGCAATGCGAGTTCGCGTGTAGGTGCTAAAATAAGCGCTTGTGGATGATCTTTTTTTTGTGTGATTTTTTCAACAAGAGGAAGACCGAAGG
>CAYJFX010000023.1:7385-25186 GCA_964369735.1 uncultured Treponemataceae bacterium | reverse complement strand
TTATACTAAAAGCCTTTTTTAAGTTTTGTGCATTTTCTCTAATTGCTTTTTCATCGTAAAGATAAAAAGGCGTTGGATATTTTTCAGCAATTTTTTCTAATTCTGCTTTTTGTAATGGTATATTTTTTGACATGTTTTATTCCTTTGGTAATGTATAATTTACAATTTATAATGTATAATGAGAAACAAAAGCTTCCAGCCTAACACAAAACAATTATAAATTATACATTGTACATTATAAATTAGTTAAAAAAGCCTTTTGCTTTCAACAATTCCGCATTCAATACTCCGCCTAACGCTGCTCCACGCTTTGTGTTATGACTTAAGCCAACAAAGCGAATATCAAATACAGGACACTTTCTTAAACGGCCAATTACAACTGCCATGCCTTTGTCAGTATCTCTATCTCTTGAAGGCTGTGGGCGGTTGTCTTCATGGCGAATATGTATTGGTTTTACCGGTGCTGATGGTAAATTGAGTTCTTGTGGAATTGAAGTAAAGTTTGTCCAAATTTTTTCAATTTCTTCTAGGCTTGGTTTTTTATCGTCTGGTAGGTCAAACTCTAAGCTAACACAAGCAGTATGTCCGTCTATAACAGGTACGCGGTTACAATGGGCCGCTACTTTTGGGCTTGTTACTGCTTCAATTTTTGCACCGTTTACTGTACCAAATATTTTTAATATTTCAGTTTCTGTTTTTTCTTCTTCACCGCCAATGTATGGCACAATGTTATCAATCATATCAAATGATGAAACACCTGGGTAACCTGCACCACTTACTGCTTGTAGTGTTGAAACAATAATGCGTTTTACAGGGTAACCTGCTTGTTGTAGTGCGTATACAGGTGTTGTGTATGATTGTAATGAACAATTTGGTTTTACTGCCACAAAGCCTTTGGTCCATCCATGTTTTTTTTGCTGTTCTGCAATAACGTCTGTGTGGTCAGCATTAATTTCTGGAATAAGCATTGGAACATCGTCTGTCCAACGGTTAGCACTCGCATTAGATACAACTGGAATATCTGCTTGAGCATAGGCGGCTTCTAAAGCTTTTATACTATCTTTATCCATTTCGAGTGCAGAAAAAACAAACCTACATTTCCCTTTTGCTGCATTAACATCACTTGCGTCAACTACCATAAGTTTTTTTACATTTTCAGGAATATCGCTTCCGATGAGCCACCTACCCTTTACTGCTTCTTCAAATGTTTTCCCAGCTGACCTTGGGCTTGCTGCAACGTATGTTACTTCAAACCACGGATGGTTTTCAAGCGAGCTAATATATCTTTGGCCTACCATTCCTGTAGCACCCAAAACACCAACTTGTATCTTTTCCATTTTTATTCTCCTAATATGTTTAACCGCAGATTAAGGGATTACGCAGATTTCTATTTTTAGACTATGAATAATCACTACAAAATTAGTTATTCTATAATATAAAAGTATGTATTAATTTTCAATTATATTTGTGTTTCATAAAACTGAAAATTAAAAATCCTATTAATCTGCGAAATCTGCGGATTATTAATGACAAGTTATCACTTTGTGACTAACTACAAATTGCACTCTTTAAGAGCGGCTTCAATTATTCTCTTTGCATTATCATTTGCTTCAACAACAGGTAGTCTTACTCCACCTGCAGGAAGTCCCTTAACATTCATTGCATACTTAATTGAAGAAGGGTTTCCATCCACAAATGCTGCTCTAAAAATTGGCATTAAGCGATAGTGAAGTTCCCTTGCCTTTTCATAATTACCTTCTAGTGAAAGCTTTGTTAATTCTGTCATAAGGTCGGGAATAAGATTAGATACAACCGAAATAATTCCATCTCCCCCTGCCGCAATTAAGGGAAGTGTCATAGAATCATCTCCTGAAAGAACTGAAAAATCAGGCTTTTTTAATGCAACTCGATGCACAACATCCATCATTTGATTAATATCACCTGAGGCTTCTTTAACACCGGCAATATTTGGAAGTTCTGCAATTCGAACCATAGTATCAGTGGTAATATTTTTACCTGTTCTACCTGCAATGTTATACACAATAATTGGGATTCCAACCTTGCTCACCGCTTCAAAGTGTCTATAGACTCCTTCATCAGAAGGTTTATTATAATATGGAGTAACAACTAAGGCATAGTCTGCGCCCCACTTTTTTGCTCTTTCACAATAGTGTACGGCGTCTGCAGTATCGTTACTTCCGGCTCCCAGGATAATGGGAACCTTGCGTTTGGAATTTTGTTTATATTTTTCTACTTCTTCAAAAACTATTGCGATAATTTTTTCTTCTTCGTCGGCTTCTTTGAGAGTTGGTGTTTCGCCTGTTGTTCCAAGCGGTACTAATCCATCAATACCCTTTTCTAATTGGATTTCTACGAGTTTTCTAAATCCATCATAATCAACCGACCCATCGTTGTTCATGGGCGTAACGAGTGCAGTAAAAGCACCTTGTAACTTTGCCATTAAAAGCTCCTATTTTGTAGAATATAAACTAGGTTAGTATGACACAAAAGACTGAAAAGTTCAAGAGGTTTTACATTTTTATGCATTTTTAATGTATGTTTATGCAGAATAAAGAAAAGCAATTCTGCATAATTTATTACTGGTATAAAAGAATCGTGACATGGACTCGTTTATTTCACTTGCTTCGATCCTTAGAGCAGGGAGCGTAAAGCGAGCTATGCCATTTTTAACGAAAAAAGCCGGCGTACATGCCGGCAGTTATAAAGCCTTTTATGCGTAATGCTAAGGCGATACCTATTATACCTGTAAAAACAGGCGAAAGTTTTAGCTAAAGTACCCAAATGGGCTAAATATTTCTGGTGGATTTTCCATACGGCCCCCTTTCATATATAAAACTCTTAACAATATACACTTCCAAAAACGCGCCGACTTTAATCCTTGTAACACTTCTAACAATGGAATAGCTTACTCGCTACTAAAAAACCAATGCCATGTATAAAATACAAGGTACCTAAAGTCGCGTTAATGAAACAAGCTGCCTTTTCTAGCAACTGTCATACTATAATTATAACACAGATTTAAAATAATGCAAGTTTTTTTTTACTTTTTTAACAATATTTTTGTTAAAAAAAAGACTTTCGAAAAAATCGAAAGTCTTATAGTAGCGACAATTGGACTTGAACCAATGACCTAACGGATATGAGCCGTTTGCTCTACCAACTGAGCTATATCGCCATAATTGTAGATATTCTATCAGAAATGAAAAATTTCGTCAAGCATTTACATTTGTGTTTTTTCAAAAAAAACGAGAACTAGTGAGTTCTCGAAAAAAAAAGAGCGGATGATGGGAGTCGAACCCACGTCATCAGCTTGGAAGGCTGAGATAATAGCCGTTATATGACATCCGCTAGTAATAAAGATACTATATCAAATGTAAAAAAAATTGTCAAGCAGATTACTATTTTTTAATCCTTTTTTTGACTAAAACCCTTTTTTATAAAGAATTACCTTGAAAAGTGCGTAGAGATTGAGTATACTTACACTATATGAAAAAAATACTGATAGTTACGTTTGTTATATTGATATCACTTTTACCTACATATGCTCAGAACACTAGCATCCCTCAAGGTTTTTATTCATACAAGCTTGAAAATGGTTTAGAAATTTTTGTTCAAGAGGATTTTACACTTCCCACTGTACGAATTGAATACATTTCTAAAGCAGGTACTGGACGGCAAACAGAAGATACGACAGGATTTTACCAGCTTTACTCAAGGCTTTTTTGGCAGAATACCGTATCTCACGAAGATGATTACAAAAAAATTGGTGCTGGTGATTTTTCGAATCAAGTTGGTTTTTCCCAATCAAGGTATAGTTTTATTGTTCCCTCTTCAAGTTTTAGTGCATCATTACTATTATTTTCAAATGCGTTAAAGAATGCACATTTTTCAGATGCAGCGATAAAAAAAGAATATGACCTATTAAAACAAGAAGTGCTTTCGTGGTCAGCAAGTGTTCCAGGCTTTATAAATTCTAGCATCGACGCACGAGTTTTTTCAAAAGAACCATGGACAAAAGACTCAGGTGTCTACCCTTCTCTTTTTGCATCAAATACTATTGAACAAGTTAGAAAAGAATTATCAACAATTACGAATGCTTGGTATGTGCCAGACCAAAGTGCCTTGTTTATAAGTGGCCCCTTATCTTCTAGCACGATTCTAAAAGTGGTACAAGAATATTTTGGTGATTGGTTAAGTTCATATCTTATAGGTACTACAAGTGACGCATCATACTCTAAAACAGCAGTAGATGTTAAAGACATAGAGCACAATAAACACTTTGTGCTTGTATCAAATGATTTTTCAAAAGATTATATTCAATCTGTACTTCAGTACACTTCATCAGGACTAGGTGCTACAAACAAGTATTCAGCTACAGCATGGACTGCTGCTGAAATTATGCAAACAAATCTTATTGAAGCAGGTATGACAAACACAAATACTTCTTTTGTTGCAGATGCTAGTGACTCAAGAATTATTATACAAACACTTTTTGATGCAAGTAGTGTTAATGATACCACAGACCTTTCACTAATGGTCCCAGGCTTTGCAAATATTGTTAAAAGCACCGCTCAAATTATTACGTATGAGGACTTAGCAGGTGCAAAAAACAGAGCTCTTTTGTACAGAAATGATGCGTATACAGGAGCAGATAATTTTATGGAAGCGGTTGCATCAAACTGGGCTTATGGTGGTGTTGACTATTTTTTTCAGTGGCCACAAGCAGTACAAGAAGTTGAATTAGATGAAGTAAAAAATAGCTTTAATGACCCATGGATATTTGTATTACTCCATCCTGATGTATATGCAAAAAACAAAGAAAATTTTGACAACTTTGGCTATACAGAAATTACGCGTGAAAGTGGAACGTGGTATTCTACATTTGCGGCAAATCAAACACAAAATGAAGTAGATCAAAACATTGAACCAATAACTCCAGAAAGCTCAATAACGTCATATACACAATACACAAAGTCTCTCATTGATGAATTTACCCTAAGCTCAGGCATTCCTGTAGCTACACAGCAAATTCCATCAACTCCATGGATATCGGTTTTTCTTACAATTGAAGGCGGCGAAATTTTACATGGTGAATTAAAACGAGGAACTGAAGAAATTGCCGTTAGAAATGTTAAAAACACAGTAGAAAAACAGCTATCAGAGATATATCTTTTAGGAGAAATTTCTACAGTTCCAGTAGTTGACAGTGAAACAAGCCTATACTCATCCTATATCAGTATTGTGTGTTTAGAAGATGATCTTTCCAATGTACTACAAGTACTAGCAAACACCATTAGAGCATCAACAATTACAATTGCTGCAGCAGACGAACTAGTGCTATCTTCTACATACAACTGGAGTCTACAAAGTGGAAGTTTAGAATATCAGCTTTATGCTGCAGCTATGGAGACGCTCTTTGGAGGCTCGAGTGCTCAAGGCATGTTTAATGCTAATACCGATCTATTAATACAAGCAGATTATGATGATATTAAAATTGCTACAGAACTACTCTATGACCCCAATAGAATATCGCTCGTACTAACTGGAAATATTACATCAGTAACACAAATACAAGTCGAGACAGCATTCGGAGAAAAGAATTTCTACCCTGTAGAAAAGCAATTTAAAGCCACGCTCATTGAAGAGCAAAAACCAATATTTTCACCATTTGAGCAAATTGTACGATTACGCCATACATTTTTAACAGATATTCCTGCAAATCTTGCGGGAGAAAGACCAACAAAACTTATCCCTACAACCGACTTTTCAGACCCAGCACAACTTTATTTTGAAATTCCATCATTTAATGATGATGACCAAGCCCTTTTTAATTCGTTATTATATGAAGTTGCAGATAGAATCATTACAGATTTTACAAATTTACGAAATCCTCCTGCAGAAAGCGTAACTGTAGTTCCAGGTACGGGGATGTATCCTGTATCAAGCTTGCGTTTTTCAAAGGTTAAATCTCGAGAAACATTAAAACGCATAGTTCAAAATACTTTTGAGGAAGTACTAGATAACTTAGAATCTGAAAATATAGAATTAACAACAGAAATAAAAAGCAGGTTTTCTCGCATATTATCTCGAGAAATGCTCACACTAAATGATAGATCTCACCTAGTGTGGCAAGGCATACGGACGTCTAATAATCCAGCATTATATTTGGAAAAAATTGAAACCGTAGAACACGCAGACCAAGATGACTTTTACTCTGTCTTTAATGAGTTTCTCATTGAAGGCGAGTTTTTTTGGCTTTTTTCTGCTGATACTAATCGATAGTCTATAGTACAAACTGAACGGCTAGTACAATTGCGATTATAACACCAACAACAGCTTCGCCACCTAAGAGCCCAGCTGCTATAATTGTACCCTTTCCACTCTTTTCAAAAGTAGGTCTAAGTTTATCAAGCAAAAATCTTAAAAGTGCACCAATAAAGGCAGTAAACGACAGGTAAAACGGAAGGTATACACCCAAGCCAAGGGTCATTACGGGATAAAAACCTGATATATACAAAATAGTAGCAAGAGCCAAACCAATAAAAAAGACCTCGGTGTTTTGTATTCCTCCAGCCATTGCCGCAACTGCAGAAGCCTGTGCTGCGGGAAAAAGCTCTGGATTACCAAATGCCTCAGCTCCATATGCTGTAACTATTGCAAGAATAACTATTGCAGAAACACTTGCTCCAACTAAGCCACCGATGAGCTCAGCTATCCATTGAGCCTTTGGGTTTGTTTTTAAAATATGGCCTGCTTTAAAGTCATTCATAACATCACCTACTAAACCACATGCCGTTGCTACAATTGCTGCAATAAATATACCTGCAACTTCAGTTGTAGATGGTGAAACAAGTCGAGCTATTAGTAAGACTACAATTCCAAATACTTCCATAGGGTTTATGGCCGACATACCAACTGTTTGACATGACATTGCAGCAACCAGCCATACACCAAGCACGGTAACCAACGAAGCAATAATAGGTATTTCTAATACTGTAACAAAAAGAAAGGCGAGTAATGCAATGAAAATTGGAACCCACCTCAGCGAAACGGTTGACTCACCTTCTTTTTCATTTTTTTTAGAAAATCTCATAGCAGATATCATAGATTTAAGATTTGGAAATACATTTTTTATAAAGATACCAACTCCTGTTCCAACCATAAGTCCAAGACCAAGTGAGCTTTTAATACTAGCAGCTGTAGGTGCATCAAAAAAAGATAACTCTTGTCCAAGCATTACAATCCCTAAATCGCCAATAATTGCACCTAAAAACCATACGCCGATAAATACAGGACCAACTAAATACCCAACCGAAACAAGCATAGGAGAAAGCCAAATTCCCCCAAGAGATCCATAGCTCATCATATTTTTAAACCAAATTAGCGCAGGTATTTTAATAAACCAATCTCTAAAAACAGTAAATATTGCTGCAAACCCAAAAGAAGCAAAAAGCATGTGTGCTTTTTTTCCACCTTCATCACCCACAATGAGGGTTTCAGCTGCTGCTTGACCCATTGCATACGGGAGCTTAGCCTTTTCAATAAACTGCTTTCGCATAAGGCTTGTAAAAATTAATCCTAAAAGAGTACCTGAAATAATTATAATTAAAAGACTAGATATGCTTAGCTGCACTGTTGGAAACAACATATATATTGCAGGAATAGTAAAAGCAACGCCACCTGCAACCATTGAACCGGCAGACATAGCTGTATGTGTTACATTGATTTCATTTATATTTGTTTTACCCAATGCCTTGAGTACAAACATAGATAATAGTGCTACAAACATAATGGGAAATGGCAATGAAGATGCCTTTAAAGCTACAAATAAAGATGCACAAGTAACAATTACTGAACCGAGTATACCAATAATAATTGCACGAACACTAAGCTGTTCTTTAAATGACTTTGCGTATTTAATTTCTGTTTGCATATAACCTCTTTTGTCAGCATTCTACAAGAAATTTTTACTTTTTTCAATATGTTTTATTCTTTGTGCTACCAATTTTCATTATTACTGTGTATAATATACACGAGGTTATCTGTGACATATAATTACGAGTATTTTAAGAAAAGCGCTGACTTTGTGCGTAGCAAGGTTGATTTTCAGCCAGAGGTAGCAATAATTCTTGGCTCATGCCTTGGAACCTTAGCCGACGAAATTGAAAATCAAGTCATAATTGATTACAACGACATACCTAATTTTTTACTTTCTACAGTTGATTCACATGCGGGAAAACTTGTATTGGGCACACTTGCAGGAAAAAAAGTAGTATGTATGTCAGGGCGTTTTCACTATTATGAGGGCTACGATTTTGAACAGCTCACCGCTCCTATTAGACTTTTTAAATTATTAGGTGTAAGAACTACGATTATAACTAACGCGGCAGGAGCAGTTAATACCCATTACAAGCCAGGCGATATAATGATAATTAAAGACCATATTAAGCTTATGGGGTCAAGCCCACTGAGGGGCAAAAATGTTCATGAATTTGGAGAAAGGTTTTTTGATGTAACAAATATGTATACAAAAACTTTGCGAGAAATTGCTTTAGCATGTGCACAAAAATCGACAATAACAGTACATGAAGGAACTTATTTTTACGCAACAGGCCCTCAGTTCGAAACTCCTGCTGAAATTAAAGCGATGAGAATACTGGGAGCAGATGCAGTTGGGATGTCAACAGTAACTGAGGCATTAACCGCAGCGCATTGTAAAATGCCCCTACTAGCGTTCTCACTTATATCAAATATGGCAGCAGGTGTCTTAAATCAAGAGGTTACGGTTGAAGAAGTTGACGAAACAGCTGAGTACTCACAAGAAAGCATGAAGGTATACTTAAGAGAAATACTTACAAATCTATAAGGCGGAAATATGAAAATATTATTAAAAAATGCGCACATAGTATGCAATACAAAGGCCAATACCATTGTAAAAGATGGATATTTAGGTATAGATAACGATACAATAATATATGTTGGTTCTGAAAAGCCTGTAGATACTTATGAATGTGAAAAAGATCTATCTGGAAAGCTGCTTATTCCTGGCTTAGTTAATGCACACACACATAACCCCATGACTCTTGTTAGGGGAATAGGAAGTGACCTGCCCCTACTTAAATGGCTAGATATTGTTATGCCAATCGAGGAACAATTTACCAGTGACGACAATATGGTTGGCTCAAGACTAGCTTGGATGGAAATGCTCAGTAGTGGCGTTACATCATGTTCGGATATGTATGAATATCCCGAGTGTACAATTGAAGATATTTCAAAGATTGGTATAAAAATAAATATGGGACGAGGCATATTATCCTTTGATGAAAATGAAAGTGCAATGGATAATATTCGAGTAAATGAAGCAATAAATCTTTTTAAAAAATACAATAATACGTCAAATGGTAGGATTAAGGTTGATTTTGCCGTACACGCCGAATATACAAATAAAGAAAAATGCATAAAAGAGTTTTCACAGATTTGCTCGGGCTTAAAAACAAGAGTGCATGTACACATTTCAGAGTCATTAAAGGAACATGAAGCATGTATAGAAAGGTATGGTAAAACTCCAACGCAATGGTTTTACGATTTAGGACTTTTTGAAAATTCAGTATTTGGAGTACATTGTGTACACCTTACAGATGATGATATAAAAATATTCAAAGAAAACAAAGCAAGCATAGTGCACAACCCTACCAGTAACCTAAAGCTTGCAAGCGGTATTGCTCCAATAGCAGCTTACTTGGATGCCGGTATAAATGTTGCCTTGGGTACAGATGGAGCTGCGAGTAACAATAACCTTAATATGTTTGAAGAGATGCACTTAGCCGCAATTTTGCACAAGGGATTTAACCAA
This sequence comes from uncultured Treponemataceae bacterium, assembly GCA_964369735.1. Taxonomy (GTDB): domain Bacteria; phylum Spirochaetota; class Spirochaetia; order Treponematales; family Treponemataceae; genus CAYJFX01. Next base: position 15,312 of record CAYJFX010000023.1, on the reverse strand, counting down.
AATCCAAGCATTATTTCACCTGCGCAAGTACTTACCATGGCAACAGCTAATGGTGCACAGCTTCAAGGTAGAACAGACATTGGCGTTCTAGAAGTTGGAAAAAAAGCTGACATCGTAGCAGTAGATTTAGATAAGCCACACTTACAGCCAAACACAGATTTACTTGCTACACTCGTATATTCAGCACAAGCAAGTGACGTATACATGACAATGGTTGATGGGAAAGTTTTATACGAAAACGGAGAATATACCACAATCGATAAAGAAAAAACACTGTATGATTTTAAGGAAAGCACAAAAAGACTCTTGAAAGACATTTAAGGAATCCAATGATTAAAGGATTATCTGTTTTTTCTGTACAGTTAGTGTTTCTAAGCATATAAGGCTGTGCAATCTGTGGTTTAAAATTATAAAGCATTCAAGGAGATAAAGGTGGATAGAGCTGATAAGGACCTAGCATTTATGTTGCAATATGAAAATATTGCGTGGTATGAAGATGGCGAAGTAAAAATACTCGACAGAAGAATTTATCCAACGAAAATAGAATTCGTATCATGCAAAACACATGTAGAGGTTACACAAGCGATAACTGATATGGTAACACAAAGCGCTGGACCCTTTACAGCCGCTGCTGTTGGTATGGCCCTAGCTGCATATGAGTGCAAGGATAAATCACATTCTGAACAAATTGATTTTCTAACAGAGGCTTCTAAAACAATAAGTAATGCACGCCCTACTACAGTATCGCGCATGAAAATTATTACAGAAAACTGCCTTACAGTTGCGCTCAAAGCACTAGAAGAAGGTAGTAATCCAATAGATGCAATTATGAATGCAACTATAAAAATGAACAACACTCGGTACACAAAAATTGAAAAAATTGCAGAGTATTTAGTTGATATGTTTCCTAAAAAGGGGAAAATTATGACGCAGTGTTTTGGTGAAACAATTGTTGGGCAAATGTTAAAAATTGCAAAAAAAAGGAATTATGCTTTAGAAATTTTTTGCCCAGAAACAAGGCCTTACTTTCAAGGTGCCAGATTAACTGCAAGTGTTGCCTATGACCAGGGATTTGATGTAACAGTAATTACCGATAACATGGCTGCTTTTGTAATGAAAAAAGAATGTATTGATGTGTTTACATCTGCTGCAGATGCAATATGTTTGGATGGCCATGTTGTAAATAAAATAGGAACATATCAGATATCACTTGTTGCTAAGGCTCATGGCATACCATATTTTGTTACTGGCGCACCTGATAAGGGGCACCCAACAATTGACACAGTGAAAATTGAAATGAGGGACCCAAACTTTGTGCTTCAAGCAATGGGTGTAAAAACGACAATGCAAGGAGTAAAAGGATATTATCCTTCATTTGATATAACTCCACCAAACTTAATTTCAGGGGTAGTTACTGATGATGGTATATATTCACCCTACGACTTACACAGATACTTTAAAAAGGGAAATACAGGGGAAGTTCCTGAGCTTATTGTATAAAACCTATCTTGAAATAATCAAGGTTTTATGGTATAAATAAGTATGACTATTAATGACGTAGCAAAAGTTGTAGATGCAACAATACTTTGTGGTGAAGAAAGCAAAGAAAGAGAAATTTTTTCAGCCTGTGGCTCTGATTTGATGAGTGACGTAATGGCATTTGTAAAAGACCAAGTACTTCTTTTTACTGGACTTATAAATGTACAAGTTATTCGAACTGCAAGCCTCATGGACATTGGTGCCATTTGTTTTGTTCGTGGTAAGTTACCATCTGAAGAAATGATTGAAATGGCAAAGGAACAAGATATCATCTTACTAGCAACAAAAGACCCTATGTATATAGCCTGTGGAAAGCTGTATAATGCAGGGGTTACTACCGGCGGAGTTCGGGATATTTAGACTTACAAGATGAAATACCATTTTGAAATACCCGGTGATGACTTTGATATTGCAGGCAAAGCTTCTTCTGAGTTAAAAAATATATTAAAAGACCATAATGTACCATCACAAACAATAAAAAGGGTTACTATTGCCATGTATGAGGCAGAGCTTAATATGATTGTTCATGCTGATGGCGGAACAATTGATGTAGAGCTTGAGAGCAAAAGCATTACAATTGTTGTGAAGGATAATGGTCCTGGTATTTCTGATTTAGACAAGGCTATGGTAGAAGGATTTTCAACTGCTAATAATGTGTATGTGAAACTAGGATATGGGGCAGGAATGGGTCTTTCAAACATTAAAAGAAACACAGATAGTCTTATTATAGATACTATTCCAAAAAAGGGAACTACCCTTACCATGCACTTTAACTATGTCTTGTAATGTAAGCAAGCAAGCTCTTAGAAACAGTATGAAAAATCTCCTAAATGATTTTTTATGCTCGAGTGAAAATAAAGCAATTCAACACACTTTTAATTTACAAACCTCAAATTACATTAGAAATTTCAATACTTATATTACGTCCAATACTGTACTTGCATACTACCCCCTTAATAACGAAGCTTCGTGTATAAGTATAATAGAGAATGCTTTGAGTGTAAATAAAAAGCTTTTTTTACCAAGAGTTGACGGGGAAAAAATACATTTTATTTATTGCAATAGCATAAATGAAAAAGAAGAATTTAATAAAAGCAGCTATGGAATTTTAGAACCGACGGGAATGGATTATTTTGACATTGATAGACTCACAGTAGGTGACTCTGTAATTGTATTTGTCCCTGGCCTTGCTTTTACCACTTCGGGAAAAAGACTGGGACGTGGTAAGGCATACTATGATAGGTTTTTGAACGAGTTAAAAAATTCTAAAGCTATAATTAACAACAAGGTCGACTTAACACTTGTTGGCCTATGCTACTCATTTCAAATCTGTGATGACTTACCAACTGAAAATCATGATATTATGATGGACTATGTTTTATGTGAGAAGGGATTAATCTCTTGTAAATAACCTGTTTTAAGTAAGGTTATTGACAAATATTCGTATATCGTGTTCAATGTGAGCGTGAACAAGTTTAATAATAGTAATGATAAGCTTATAGCATTCTTAGCATCTCTTTGTTTATTTCTCTCTGCAGTTGAGTTTGTAATTCCAAAGCCCCTTCCCTTTATGAGGCTTGGCCTTGCAAATGTACCAATTCTTCTTTCTCTTTATTTATTAAAACCTAAACAAATACTCTTTTTAATTTTGTTAAAAGTTATTGGTCAAGGTCTTATCACTGGAACAATTTTTTCATATATTTTTTTGTTTTCTTTGCTGGGAAGTTTTGCATCTGGGTGTAGTATGCTAGTAGTTCATAGGGTTGGTAAGCAGCATATTGGCCCAATTGGCATAGGACTTTTTGGCTCACTTGCAAATGCGGCTTCCCAAATACTACTTTCTAACTGGATATTGTTTGGAGAGTCAGCACAGTATATTGCCCCTATTCTTATTATAAATGCAAGTATCACTGGCTTAGCATTGGGTGTGGTTACTGCAAAATTTATAGATACTTCAAAGTGGTTTTCTATGATAAGCGCAAATACTTTAAGTGGAAGTATTGATTATGAATAAGTTATACAAAGACATAAGCCCAAATATACTCTTTATCACAAGCATAGTCTGTTTACCAGCAGTTTTTTTTCTACAAAGCGCATTATATATTTGGATAATATGCTTTCTTTTTATGCTATTACTCTTAATAAAAAACAAGAAGTTAAAAGTATTTCCTTCACTAATAATTTTTTTATCAATTGTTTTTTTTAACTTATTAACACCAAGTGGAAGGGTTCTACTTAATATTAGTTCTTTTACAGTTACTGAAGGAGCTCTCTTTTCTGGAATTGAAAAGGCTGGAGTACTGCTTTCAATGGTATTTATATCACAATATGCACTATCAAAAAATTTGCATATTAAAGGTGTCATTGGCTTTTTTATTAACAATATGTTCCATTATTTTGAAAGACTCATAGAACACAAGTCAAAATTTTCGATAAAAAAACCTTTCGATTCGATTGATGCAATTCTTATTGAAGTGTATAGCGATGATACAAAGTATAAGGAAAGTTCAACTAAAAGAATAAAAAAACAGGGCATTGGACTATGGCTTGTATGTATTTTTCCTCTAGCAATATGCTACACATTACTATTTTTTAGCTATGTATAGTTCCAGAACTTTTTTTTATAGTTAGAAAAAGTGTATCCATAAAAGTCATTAAATACAATTATATTTACACCTAAGCTTGCAATATGCGACAGTACCTCTCTAACAACTTTTACACAAACATGCGGGTTCTTCTCGTGCTCGATGTTTTTTTGAAAACTGTGTTTGCTTTTTTCATTTAGCATATGATCTAAACAGGGAAGCATTAACTTATATTCAGGTATAAGGACGTATTCTGCACCTTTTGACGACTCAATAATTGTTGTAACACCATTTCCATGCTTAATACTGGTACTAACCCTTCCAATAGTTTCTTGTAAACCCTTTAATACATATTGATATGCGTAAAAATCGCTATCATATTTATCAATAACAAATATCAATTCATTATCATAATAAAATTCGTAGAGTAATAAGTCCCCTAGTGCTGCTTGATTCAAAATTGAGGTGGTATCTTGACTATTTACGTATAAGGACTTAATTTTAACTTCACCCTCAAACATGTATGAGCACGTTGATAACTCTCTATCAAAACAAGACTTGCTTTCCTCGCCTATAAAGTCTTTAGGCGCTAATTGGTATTTATTTGACTCAATAAACTCTGGTGTAAACAAGCCCCAATAGCCATTTAATAAAACAGCAAATCGCAATGGAATACTATGGCCTTCTCCAAATATAATTTTTTCCTCTAATTGATTTGGCGAAATCTTAAATAGGTCTTGATATCTATGCTTTAATTCAAGTATGAGAAAAAGACTATTATCAATGTTATTATTGATAATAGGAGAACTTGTTTGTGCTAGTATTCTATCAGACTCTGTGTCAATGTTGTAAAGAACTCCAAGTGATTTTAGAATTATTGGTAATTCTGATTTTTTTTCTTTGTTTTTAATTTTTAAAACAAATATATCATAATTAAAATTATCTTGTACGGCAAAATTATTGTTACCTATAACATCGTTAAAAGGCATAACATCTAGTTTGTTTACCTCACTATACTTTCCCATAATTACTCCTAGTACTGAAATTTAATGTTTAAAAACTAATCTAACAATGTTTGCTTTCTGCTAGGCACCACCCCCTAATAAGATAAATTTTTACTTATTTATTCTATATTGTATATTAAAACAAAAACGTACATTTGTCAAGTAAAAAAAAGTTTAACTTAGTTTAACTTTATTACTAAGATTTAAACAAAAAAAAGCCGCTAAATTAAAAAAAATTTAGCGGCTTTTTTGGCGATTACTGAGGTAACAAAAGTGTGTTACGTTCATAAAGTACTAAAAGTTCTTTTCTTCCCGTAACATTTAGCTTATTATAAATATCACGCATAATAAATTTTACCGCACTTTCACTTTTGTTTTTTTCCAATGCAATAGCATAATAGGTTTTGTTTTCTAGTACTTCTTTCAAAATTTCTAATTCTATTGGCTTTAGAACACTTAAGTCAATCGTTGCATCTTCTTCTTCCGTCTCTTTTCTTCTAATAGTAAATGAATCCTTAAATAAAAACCATGTTAGGATAAAGAACATTATAAGAAAAGCAAGATCAAGAAAAGAGTCCATCACTTGCACGGCGCTAAATCGAAATTGAAATACTATCGAGACAAATGGTAATACTCCAAAAAGTCCAGTTAAACCCTTAAACTTAAAAAGAAGATCATTTTTTTGAACAAATAAGCACCCTAATAAATATATCAAAAAGGCATTTGTAAAGTTTACAGGTGGTGAAAGCATTCCTTCAAGTCCAATAATGCAAAACAACATTCCAATCAGAATAAATTTATATGGATATATCGCCCAAAAAACAGATAACATTAGGTAGATGAGAATAAGTACATTATTATACACCATGGTTTTTATTTCCGTACCTTCCAGTATTGAAATAAAATTGTCAGTAATAAGCACAATCAACCATACAAGGCTTAATAATACTGCTAGAAATCGCCAAATACGCATTAAACAATCCAGCGAGGAGAGGGCTCGATACTAGGGTCCGACATTAGTTCATCTAAGCTCCTGCATGGATTTTCTATAATGTCGTTTACTAGACCCTCTCTTAATATCTCGTAATTCCATGAACCGTCGTTTAAAGGATTGTATGCACCACTTTCTGCATCTTTTAATTCACTTCTTTTGTAACCATCTAGCATACAGATAGCTAAGTGCGTCATACCATGATGAATAATTTTTTCATCGCCACCTTTAAATGTTGATATTAATCGCAAGCGTGTATATACAGAAATATTATCATTTTTTGTATGTTCAAAAATTGCATCTCCACCGCGTATGTCAGTAAAATAAATGGCCAAATGTGCCAAAGCAGTTCTCTTTGCATCTTCACAATTTGCTACATAGGGAATAGCTGCAATAAGTTGTGCAACTTGATTACTAGCTAAAGCTTCTCTTTCCTCATCTGTAAAGCGGAAGGTATCAATTACTGCCGAAAATACATCACTGATAAATGCATCTAGATCTTGGTCGGGTGAAAAACCTTCTTGGATTTTTTCACGTTCTCTTAAAATAACTTTTTCCATAAAGCTACTCCTCTTGTGCACCGCCATGCGGTAGAATCGAAGATATAAACGTATAAGTGCTAAAGCGACGCTCTTGCTCCCACACGTGATAAACTACCTATATAATTTATCTATCTCCTATATTTAAATGATATCATGTAAAATTCGAGCCGTCAAGCAGAAAATTACTAAAAATGACTATGTGTTTGTTATTATACAGATATATATTTATCGATAAAAAAGTACTGTTTATTTTCTTTGACATGCATAAGTCTTTGTGTTACACTATTTATATGCGCAATGCTCTTAATATCATCCTAAAACACATTCACAATCAAAATGCGGTATTTGTTTTTTCAACAGATATTGCTGCCACCACATGGGAAGATTATATTGTGGAGCATGGAGGAGTTGAAGCCATAGCAACACAGCGCTTTATTGCCTGGGATAGCTTTAAGTCAAAGTGCATTAAAACCCAACACCAATCAAAAACTTCAATTCCGAGCGTGCTAAGAAAGTTTTTTGCTGCGAATATCATCGAAAAAAATAAAAATAAGAATCTTTTTAGTACCATAATTAACCCACATTACATACAAAGTTCTACCTCATTTTCGAATTGGATTGCAGGAGTACTCCCACAACTAGCATCTTGGGAAGAAAGAATATTAAGAGAAGATGTTACCTTAGATGATGAAGATAAAGATTTTTTACTCTTAAAAAGTGAATATGAAAAATTCCTAGAAAAAAATATGCTCTTTGACCCATCATGGGAGAGGCCACCTTTTCACACAAGCGAAAACACATATTTTATTATATACCCAGAAGTAATTCAGGATTTTTCCGAATACAAGGAAATTCTTTACTCAGCGCCTTCTATCGAAATAATTTCAATCGACCAAATTGAAAAGGATATTGAAGTTATTCAATATACAAATGTAAGAAGTGAACTAAGAGATTGTGCTTTATTTATAAAAAATGCATGTTCACCACTAAGCGATGGCGGAAAGGGTCTTTCTTGGGGTGATATAGCAGTATCTGTAAAAGACTTAGATACATTTGAGCCATATATAAAGCAAGAGTTCGCATTATATAATATTCCTATTCGAGTAAGAAGCGGAAAGCAATTAACAATCTATGCAGCGGGAAGATTATTTCCACTTATTCAAAATTGCTATACTGAGAATTTTTCTTTTGATTCAGTTAAAACCTTTCTTTTGGACCCTGTTTTTCCATGGAAAGACATGATAGTTGCAGAGCAGTTAATTGATT
>CAYJFX010000023.1:0-7375 GCA_964369735.1 uncultured Treponemataceae bacterium | reverse complement strand
ATTTTGGAATAAAGAACAATTGTCTTTGTTCATATGATGGTGTTGACATTTGGGAAAATGCATTTAAATCAGCAATCAAAGAAGAAAGAGCCAGAGAATTTTACAAAAGTTTTAAAAAGTCTATAATTGCAATTGCGACTTCAACAAATTTTTTCTACCTTCGAGAACATTATATGGCATTTAGGAAGCTCTTTTTTTTAGATGAAAAAGTTAGTGAAACTGCAGATATAGTTATTAGTCGGTGTATATCAGAGCTTACAATACTCATTGAACTTGAAAGCAGTTTTACTGAAGCAATGGCATGCAAAAATCCCCTATCCTTTTTCATAGAACATCTACAATCAAAAGATTATGTCGTACAAACAAAAGAAAATGGTGTTAATCTTTTCACTTATAAACTTGCTTCATCGGCTCCATTTAAGCAGCATATAATTTTAGATTCTTCTCAAAATTCACTTACTGTATCAAATCACTCCCTGTCCTTCCTTAGAGATAGCAAACGCAAGCAGCTTGGTCTGGTAGATGAAAGCACCTCAACAAGCTTTGTTAGCTTATATACCCTCCACAGTACAGAAAGTGTGCGTTTTTCATTTAGCCAAAAAAGTTTTTCAGGATTTGAAATTCCTTACAATGCATTAAAATCAAGTGAAATCTTTATGGATGAGCAAGGGAACTATAGTAATGATAAAAGGCGTAGCTCTGACCCATACCAGTTGGAAAAAAATCTTTTCTTAAACAAAGATGAACACATACAAACAGTACATGCAATTCAACGAAGTGGCTTGGAAAACTGGTTAGCGACTCAATATAGTAACGGTATCTTTGATAATAAAACTTTTTTAATACAATTAAAAGAGAAAATATTTAGTCGTTATATTAATAATGGCAAAATACAAGTTAGTGCAACTACATTAAAAGAGTTTTATACCTGTCCCGTACAATGGCTATTTAAAAAAGTATTAAATGTAAGCGAGTTTACGCTAGAATCAAATTTGCTTGATGATGAGTTTGTGGGAACATTTAACCATGAAGTAATAAAAAGAGTTCTTACAAAATTTAAAATTGAAAACAAAGCCTTGTACATAAATGATGACAATTCACTTCCCATAGAACTTAAAGAAAATATAATACAAGAAACAAGGGATGTTGTTAAGAATTTTCCTGGTTCATGTGGCATAACTAACATTAGCGAGCTAAGTATTGAAGTATTTAAATTAAAAGAAGATACCTATATACAAAAAATCTTAGAATTTTTTACTGAATTTTTGCTTTATTTTTCAGGAAGTTATGTTAGTGAGATTGAAAAGGATATTATTGTCGAATATGATGAGTACAGAATTGTTGGTAGAATAGATTGTGTGCTAGATTACCCAGGTGTTACAAAGGTAGCAAAGACTAAGGGGGCAGACACCGTAGAGTTTAGTGCTGGAAAATTTATACTAGACTTTAAAACTGGCTTAAAACCTAGTCGTAAACAATGTATTAAAAGAGAAGATCAAAATATGGAAGACTTCCAACTACCATTATACACATATATTTATGAGCAAATTTATTTTAACGGTAAAGCCCTTGTTCAAGGAGCAAGCTATTTTAGTATAAATGGAAAAAAGCCTACTCCAATTTTTGGTTTATTAAAAAAAGGGAATTCTTTTACCCCTCGATTGAAAATAGACCAGTTACACCGAGAAGGACCAAATGAGCTAGGCGCGTCTTTTGAACCCACTATGAGCGAAACTATACTGGCAATAGAAAATTTTGTTCATGCAATACAGGATGATGAGCTTAGCCTTTTCACTAATCCAAAAAAATGGGGATATCTTCCAAATGGAAACTGTGTAAAATTTGATACATGTCTTATATGCGGATTTAAGAAAATCTGTAGAAGTACATACACCGTATCGGGAGCTCCGTTATGAACATACACCCATTAATAAAAGATAGCTTAAATGAAGAGCAACAAAAAGCTGTTGTTCAAATGAAAAATGTTGTCGTAGCAGCAGGGGCAGGCTCTGGAAAAACAAGGGTTCTTGCCTACAGATATGCACACTTAGTGATAGAACATGGATTCACGGTTGAATCCATACTAACACTAACATTTACAAAAAAAGCTACCTCAGAAATGTATGACAGAATCTACACCACTCTTAAAAAAATTGCATGCTCAAAAGATTCTACAGAGTTACAAAAACAACGGGCTGATGAAGCTATAAAAAATTTTTTTACAGCTCGTATTCAAACAATTGATTCATTTGCAGCAAGTATACTTAGAGGCTCATCAAGAATTTTTGGCATTAGACCAGATTTTAGTATTGATAATGATGAAGTAAAAAGATTCTTAAAAAAAAGAGCGCTTGATTATATGCTAGAGTATCGAAAAAATGCTGCCTTTACTACCCTTATTGGAAATGGTAAATTTGAAGATATTGTTGATGATTTATTTGTAACCCCAACTCTCCATTTTTCTAACCTAGGCGACGAACATAATTTTTTTGAGTCTCTTAACACGCAAATATCTACCGTTGCTTATGAGTGGAAAAAAAATATTGAAAAAGTGCTCAGTAATAAAAACGAGTTCGAATCTGCAAGCACAAATTTGTCTGAGAATTTTGCTTGCATAGATACACACATAATTGATGAGATTTACTTAGAAAAATATTTTTCAGTAATAAAAGATGAATGCAATACTTTAGAAAAAAGGCTCATACACACAGAAAAACTACGGCAAGAATTAGTCCCCTTACTAGAAGCTATATATGATTTAACAAAATTAAATAGACAAAAAAAAGAATACAAGGCAATATCACAAGTAATTGATGCTGTAAAAGAATCATATGATATTCTCACAGCTATTGCACAATATACTTTATACTTTTCCCATACTCTTGAAATATTGCCAATTCTACAAAAATATATTGATGAAATTACAGAATGGAAACGGACTACGGGGATACTTACATATTCAGATGTTTCTTCACTTGCACTTAGAGCATTATTAGATAATCCCGAAATTAGGTACAGTGAAAAATTAAAAACAAGTGCAATAATGATCGATGAGTTCCAAGACAATAATTCAATGCAAAAAGATATGCTCTTTTTGCTCGCAGAAAATTTAGAGAGAAATGAAAAATCAGTGCCTAGCCCAAGTGAACTTTGCCCGGAAAAATTGTTTTTTGTAGGCGATGAAAAGCAGTCTATATACAAGTTTAGAGGTGCAGATGTTAGTATTTTTAGAGAGTTAAAAAATGACTTACATGAAACACTTCAGCTAAGCACAAATTATCGCTCAAAGCCTCAAATTATTGCAGGATATAATAGCATCTTTGGTGGTTTTGAGTACGTGGGACCAAATGGAGCTTATGATGATAACTGTATGGTAAAGCGAAGTGTAAGTAGCCCATCAGTATTTTTGCAAGAGTTTCAATTACCAGAAAAGCATAGTTTCCCAATCTATGAAGCAGAATATACAAAAATCTTTTCACGAAAAAACGACACAGATTTTACAGAAGAAAAAAATATTCACATCTGTCTCTTAGACTCTAGCACATATGAAAGTACTCGTGAAGAGGATAGTCTTGAAAACGAGAGTAAAACAGAAAACCTTGTAGAAGCTGAGAATCTAGCTATTTTCACTGCAGAGAAAATTGTAGATCTATGTGATAAAGGGTACAAGCCAAAAGATATTGCAATTCTTTTTAGATCATATAGCAAGCAGCCTCTCTATGAAAAGCATCTAAGAAGACTTGGCATTCCGTATGCAACAGAAAGTATCACTAATTTTTTTGCAGACGCACCAGTAAATGATTTACTAGCCTTTGTGCGTTTACTTGTGTACCCAAGAGATACTCAAGCCTTTTCAACCTTGCTTCGCTCACCCTTTGTAAATTTAACTCAACAAGAAACTCTAAGCTGCCTATTAGAAATCGAAAAGAATGACTTAGATCTTTATTGTCTAGAAAGAGCACAACACCTGATTGGAGAATCAAAAAATAGATATATTAAGACACTAGGGCGCTATAATGATTTAAGGAAGAAAATAGGTACATTATCTTGCTCTGAAATTATTCATGAGCTTTGGTACATTGATGGGTACCGATATGAAACAATGTGGAATAAAGATGTTATGCAATTTTCTGAAATATACGACTACCTATTTGAAATTGCTCGAAAAATTGACGCAGATGGTTATAACATCACTTATTTTATTGACTACTTGTACGAACTTGATAAAAACTCAGAGCGACTCGAAGATTTAAATATACCGCTTGAACGTGGTGGGGCTGTTCAATTAATGAGTATTCATAAGAGTAAGGGCTTGGAGTTTCCCGTAGTATTTGTTGCAGGAGTATCCTCAAAAGGCAGGAGCATAAAAAATAGTGAGTCTATTTTTATAGATACACATTATGGACCTTCAATTAATTTTCCATCGCACCCTGAAATTAAGAATTGTCAACGAAACTACTTTTTTAATGCAGGGAAAATTCTAGAAAAGCAAAAAGAAGAAGCGGAGTTACGAAGGCTACTCTACGTTGCGATGACAAGAGCAGAGCATAAGATATACATTACGGGCTCATTTTCAACCAATGCGAAACTAAGGGAAACTTTAGAAAAATCTGGCATTGATTTAAACCTACTCAAGGATGAGGATTTATACCCTGTTCTTAGTGAGGTTTTTTTACAAAAGGTTAAAGAAAAGGATACTACAAAAAATCTATCACAAGTATCCTTTGAATACTGTGTACAAAATGAAACCTTGTTTGCATTTCTTCTACCAATTATTGCACACTTTAATTTCGAAGACTCGCCATTTACGCTTAGCACAATTAAGTCTAAAACGCGAGAAGATTTACAAAGAGAAGATAAGTACAATAGAAAAGCAATTGTAACTGATGTCTTAGGGCATATTACAGCACCACTACTGAGCGCAAAAATTATAACTACACCAATTGTTGAAAGTGTATACCGTAGCCCATCACACTTAACAGATTCAATATTATTTGATATACATACGGGTGATAATTTGGATAAAGGAGAGCATTCAATTAATGCCTTGGATGAAATCATTGCTAGAAAAAATGAAAAGTTATTTAATTATTCACATTTTGGTACTCTGTGCCATGCATACGCTGAGTCACTTTTTACAAAACTACCAGCAAAAGTTAAACCTGAACTAAGTAGTGTTTTAGATAAAAAAGAACTTGAGACTGTATGCGCTATTGCTGAAAACATGATAAAACAATTTTCAACTTCGATTATTGGCATTGAGGCTATGGAGGCAAAATGGCAAAAGACAGAATATGATTTTAAGCTACTTCTGAAAAAAAATGAAGCAGAAAAAGTTATTATAAAAGGACAGATAGACCTACTATACGAAAAAAATGATGGGAAACTGGTTATCTTAGATTATAAAACAGATTCTCTTGAAAATCCATCTCACCATATAGCCCAACTTGCAGCATATAGAAGAGCTGTTTCAAAGATATATAATAAATCGCTAGAAAATATACAATGTATATTATATTACCTTCGCTCTGGTAATAATGTTGATATTACAAATGAAATCAATAAGATTAATTTAGAGGAATTAGTCTTTGATAGATTCTCAAAAAATGGTAGTAGTTTATAGATATTCCGAAGAAACTACTTCTTATTTTGCTCGCCTATTTCACGTAAGCAAAATGGTAAATTTTCAGCTTCTCTGTGACGTGCTACACAAGCACAACATATTGCATGGTTTTGGCATGTCGTATTAGGACATGGGCAAGGTCGGGTATTTAAACATTTCATACACTAAGTCTCCAATTTTTTGTATTAGTCAAGTATAAACCCTAAGCACAATGTTAGTCTAGCTAGAAAATACTAAATTATTTTCCTAGGCCCCCTTGCACTCTTTCTTTTAAGTCCAATATTTTTTCATGAATTGTTTTAATAGTTGCCTTAAATGTATCATCATCTTTTCCGCTTGGGTCATCTAAGCCCCAATCTTCTCTATGTTTACTTGGAAGATATGGGCAATTTACATTGCAGCCCATTGTTATTACTATATCAATTGCTGGGATATCCTCAATAAGTTTACTTGTTTGAGTTGCTTCCATATCAATTGAGTATATTTCTTTCATTAAGCGAACAGCATCTTGATTAATCTGAGGCTTTGTTTCTGTTCCTGCAGAATAACTTTCAAACACATCGATAGCTAGACTTTTTCCAAGCGCTTCTGCAATTTGACTTCTACATGAATTGTGTACACACACAAATGCTACTTTCACTTTATTCATATTAATCTCCAAACCTTACTTTTAATTTATTGTAGTAATTTGTTACACTTTTATCACCCTCATTATCTAAAAAGAGACAAAAAGGTAAGCTATCTGTGTTCTTATGTTTTACAACACAATCACAGCATTTACCATGATTTAGGCATGTTGTTTTTGGGCATGCGCAAATATCACTTTTACACCCCATTATTTAAACCATCCTTTTGTTCTATTTGCAAACTTAACGAGCATTAACATTACTGGAACTTCTACCAATACCCCAACAATTGTTGCAAGGGCAACAGGACTATCAGTCCCAAAAAGTGAAATTGCAACCGCAACAGAAAGTTCAAAAAAGTTTGAAGCACCAATCATACCAGCGGGTGCCGCTATATCATGAGGTAATTTTAAAGCTTTGCTTGAAAAGTAAGCAATTGCAAAAATAAATACTGTTTGAATAGTTAGTGGAATAGCTATTAACACAATATGTAAAGGATTACTTAAAATAACATCACCTTGTTGTGAAAAAATTATTACAAGCGTTAATAAAATACCAATTATGGTAATGTTTCCAAACTTTGGAATAAAAGTATTGTTTAAATAATCAAGACCATGTTTTTTTATTACATAGCTTCTAGTTAGAATACCTAAGCTTAATGGCACCACAACAAAGAGCACAACAGATAATATAAGTGTTGCCCAAGGAATCGTTACCCCTACTACACCCAAAAGGAGCGCAACAATTGGTGTAAAAGCCACTAAAATAATAAGATCATTTGTTGCAACTTGTACAACAGTATATGCAGGGTTCCCCTTTGTTAAGTGGCTCCACACAAACACCATAGCAGTACAAGGAGCAGCCCCTAAGAGTACGGCACCTGAAAGGTAATCTTGCGCTAGGTTTGTAGGTATTAGATTCTTAAAAATCACGTAAAAGAAAAGCCAAGCAATACCGAACATAGTAAAGGGTTTAATAAGCCAGTTTGTAACCCATGTTACAAAAAGACCTTTTGGATTGTTTCCAACATTTTTTATTGACTGAAAGTCTACCTTTAACATCATTGGATAAATCATTAACCAAATGAGAATTGCAATTGGAATTGATACCTTTGCATATTCAAATT
>CAYJFX010000022.1:0-25203 GCA_964369735.1 uncultured Treponemataceae bacterium | reverse complement strand
GTGTTATAAACGCGGAAGAAATTGCGAAAATTATTGCCCTTCCCGAAGGTGAAAGCGTTGCCTCACTTATTGTGTATGGCATTGCCGATGATGCCCCAGTGGCTCCAAAAAGACGAGAAATTGAAGATATTTTAAGGTTTATGTAAGGCTTAAGCCTTAAAACAGCTTTATCCCTTGAAGAAAAAGCGCGTTCCTACTACAATAAACACATGGAAAAAGTTTTAAAAAAGTACTTTGGTTTTTCCTCTTTTAGAAAAGGCCAAAAAGAGATAATAGAAACAGTTGTAGCAAAAAAAGATACCCTTGTAGTAATGCCTACAGGTGGTGGAAAGTCTCTTTGTTATCAACTTCCAGCCCTAATGTTTCAAGGTTTAACAATAGTTGTTTCCCCACTTATCTCTCTTATGCAAGACCAAGTTACCGCCCTTCACAAGATAGGAATAGAAGCACTTTTTTTAAACTCTTCGCTAGATTGGGACACGTACAAGTCAAACATGGCGCAAATACGCTCTGGGGCAATTAAACTTTTATATTGTGCCCCTGAAACCCTTTTAACTGAGCGAGTCCAAGATCTTTTAAGCGACATTCAAGTTGACTGTATTACAATAGATGAAGCACACTGTATTTCGCAGTGGGGACATGATTTTAGGCCTGAATACAGAATGATTTCGTCTCTAAGGCGCCGATTTCCTGAAGCCTCATGTCTAGCTCTTACCGCAACAGCAACTAAACAGGTACGAGAAGATATAAAAAAGGCACTTAAATTAAAGTCTTGCAAAGAATTTATTTCCTCATTTAACCGTGAAAATATTTTTTTAGAAGTTCATCCAAAAAGATTAGCAAAACAAGGCGGCCCTGAAACTCAAGTGCTAGAGTTTTTAGCTGAACGCAAAAATGACAGCGGTATAATATTTTGCTTTTCAAGAAAGCAAGTAGATTTGCTCACCACTTTTTTAAAGTCTCGTGGGTTTAGTGTTCTTCCCTACCATGCAGGCCTTACCGACGCACAGAGAACAAAAAATCAACACTCTTTTGTAGTTGATAAAACAAACATAATTGTCGCAACCGTTGCCTTTGGCATGGGTATTGATAAGCCAAATGTGCGTTTTGTTATGCACTACGATTTACCCAAAAGCATAGAGCAGTACTACCAAGAAATAGGCAGGGCAGGGCGTGATGGTAAGGCTTCTCACGCTCTCCTTCTCTACTCTTATGCCGACACCCGAAAAATTCGATACTTTTTTGATGAAAAACTAGGCGAAGATTTAGCGGCTGCAGAAGACCAGCTTTTATCAATGGTAAACTATGCAGACACTAGAACGTGTAGAAGGCAAGAGCTTCTTGCTTATTTTGGAGAACGATATGTTTCACCAGTTTTATTAAATGGGGAAACTTCTACATGCTGCGATATTTGCGCCAGGGGATCAGTAGAATCAAGCGACGTCACAGTTTTAGTGCAAAAGCTTTTATCGTGCATAATTAGAACAGGAGAGCGCTACGGTGTGGGCTATGTTGTCGATGTTCTTTTAGGATCAAAGCAATTACGCATCAAAGAAAACAACCACCACAAAATATCCACTTGGGGAATAGGGAAAGAGCTTTCAAAAAGTGATTGGATAGAATTATCACGCCTCTTAATAGAAGAAGGCTTTTTGAGAAAGTCAATTGATTTCGGAGTGCTGTCACTTACAAAAGATGCCATGGAAACGCTTAAAGAGAGAGGCAAAGTATACTTGACTTTTGCTCCTACTACCCACTATACTAAAAAGAAGTAATTATAAAAGAGGTCTTTACATGAAAATTGAAACACAATGTTTACATGCAGGCTATAAGCCTGAAAATGGAGGAGCACAAGTTGTTCCTATCGTACAAAGCACCACGTACCGCTTTGATTCTGCAGAACACATGGCAGACCTCTTTAATATGCCTACAGAACATATTTATTCTCGCCTTTCAAACCCAACGTGTGATGCGGTCGAAAAAAAGATTGCAGAGCTTGAAGGTGGTGTTGGAGCAATGCTTACTGCAAGTGGTCAGGCCGCAACACTTTTATCAATATTAAACCTTTGTTCTGCAGGGGATAGTTTTATCTCTACCTCTGCAATTTATGGTGGAACAGTCAACCTTTTTTGTGTTGGATTAAAACGATTTGGGATTGAATGCATCATGGTAGATGGTGATGCATCAGAAGAAGAAATACAAAAAGCTTTTAAGCCTAACACAAGAGCATTTTTTTGCGAGACAATTGCAAACCCAGCACTTGCCGTAGCAGATTTTGAAAAATTATCAAAAGTAGCTCATAAAAACAACGTCCCATTAATTGTAGATAATACATTCGCAACTCCTGTTTTGTGTAAACCTTTTGAATGGGGGGTTGATATTGCAGTTCACTCAACCACAAAGTATATGGAAGGCCACGCTGTACAAGTGGGTGGCGTTATCGTAGACTCGGGAAACTTTGATTGGGTAAAGGCAAATAAAGAAACAGGTTTTTTCGCAGACTTTGTAGAGCCAGATGCAAGTTACCACGGTTTAATTTTTACTGAAGCCTTTGGAAATAATGCTTTTTTATGTAAAGCAAGAATGACCCTTATTCGCGACTTTGGCTGTTATATGAGCCCACAAGCTGCCTTTTACACAAATTTAGGACTCGAAACACTTCCCTTAAGAATGAGACAAGTTTCTCAAAATGCGTTAAAAGTTGCAGAGTTTTTTGAGGAATCAAATAAAGTAGAATCAGTAAATTATCCAGGTCTAAAAAACAATAAATATTATGAACTTACAAAAAAATATCTTCCTCATGGAGCAAGCGGAGTAATAGGCGTTATAATCAAAGGCGGTAGAGAGAGTGCCGTTAGGTTTATTGATGCATTAAAGCTTGCAACCAATGTTGTACATGTCGCAGATATTCGAACATGTGTATTACATCCAGCTTCATGTACGCATCGCCAATTAACCCCTGAGCAACTCATTGCAGCAGGTTGCCATGAAGGCTTGGTGCGTTTTTCTTGTGGTCTTGAAAATGCAGATGACATTATAGCCGACATTAAGCAAGCCCTAGAAAAGGTATAATACTTGATACCATGTAAAGAGTGAGGCATTATGGCTCTCACTCTTTTTTAATACATGGGTAAAGGTTGCGAGATCTAATGCAGCTTATAATGGCACAGGTTTGTAAGCAATAAATCATGGTTACAGGAGAAATTAAATGGATTACTTATTTGTATTTGATGTAGGCGGTGTAATAGTCCGTGGTTTTTCGGTATGGAATAAAATTAAAGATACGATGGGGCTTCATTCTATAGAGATGGAAAGGGGGCTTCCAAAAGATGGAACAAAGGCGTGGGATATGTTTCAAGACATGCATAGAGGAAAAATTTCTTCTATGGACTTCCTCTACTACATTGCAGAAGAAGAAGGAGTTGAAGAGCCCAAAGAAAACTACTGGACAAGTTTTTTTTCACCAATCCTAGATACAGATACAGAAGACTTTATAAACACCTTACAAAGCAAAGGCTTTAGAGTTGTTGCTGGAACGAACACACTAAAAGAGCACTACGATTACCACATTGAAAAAGGTGAATACAAGAGTTTTAGCAAAGTCTACGCTTCTCATCTCATGGGAGAAGCAAAGCCTGACAGCTCTTTTTGGCAATATATCCTAGATGAAGAAAATAAACTCAGAATTGAAAGCGGCAAAGATTCTTTTACCTTTGAACAGATGATTTTTTTTGATGATATGAAAGAAAATATTGATGCCGCGCTTAGCCTAGGAGTCAAAGCAATCCTTTTTACAGATGCTAAAAAAGCTCTACAAGATTTAAATCTATTAGGTATTTCAGTATAAAAAAAAGGCAGCCAAAAGGCTACCTTTTCTACAATCTACATTTCAACTACAACAGCTGCACCCATTCCGCCACCAATACATAGCGAAGCAAGTCCATACTTTAGTTTTTGTTTTTTCATTTCATGCAATAATGTAACAAGGATTCTTGCGCCTGATGCACCAATAGGATGTCCAAGGGCAATAGCACCACCATTTACATTTACTTTTTCCATGTCTAAATTTAATTCCTTTGCAACACCAATAGATTGAGCTGCAAAGGCTTCATTTAGTTCAATAAGATCCATATCTTCAATAGTTAAACCTGCATTTTTAAGTGCTTTTTTTGAAGCTTCTACTGGGCCTAGTCCCATAATTGCAGGGTCTAAACCTGTTGTGCCGTATCCTTTAATTGTTGCCAAAACTGGAAGGCCCATAGCTTCTGCTTTTTCTTTTGACATTACAACAAGTGCTGCCGCACCATCATTTATACCTGAAGCATTACCAGCAGTAACTGTTCCATCTTTTTTGAAAGCTGCTCTGAGGCCAGCAAGGCTTTCTTTTGTTGTTCCATGCTTAGGATATTCATCTTCGCTTACTACTGTTTCACCTTTTCGAGTTTGAATAACTACTGGAACAATTTCGTCTTTGAATTTACCCTCTTTTTGAGCTTTTTCAGCCTTGTTTTGGCTAGCAGCTGCAAAAGTATCTTGGTCATCTCGAGTAATGCTGTACTTTTCTGCTACATTTTCAGCTGTAATTCCCATATGGTAATTATTAAAAGCATCTGTTAAGCCATCTAAAATTATTGAGTCAACAACTGCGCTATCTCCCATTTTTTTACCTGCTCTCATATCATTTAAGAGGAAGGGGGACTGGCTCATGCTTTCAGTACCACCGCAAACAACTACATCTGCATCTCCCGCTTTAATAATTTGGGCACCATCAATTACAGAACGGAGCCCTGAACCGCAAAGAATATTAATTCCATATGCTGGCTTTTCAACAGGAATGCCAGCGTTTACGGCAGCTTGACGTATAACGCCTTGTCCTTGGCCTGCTTGTAGCACGCAACCCATAACGGTTTCATCAACATCGCTGCCTTTAATATTAGCTCTTGTTAAAGCTTCTTTAATTGCTGTTGTTCCCAGGTCGGCAGGAGATACAGGAGCCAATGCCCCCATAAATGATCCAATGGGTGTTCGAACAGCACTAACTATTACTACTTCCTTCATATATTATTCCTCCAACAAAAAATATTTCTTAACACTATTAGTATACTAAAAATAATGCCAAAGGGCTAGATGCTTACCTCATTTTGGTAATAATCTAAACTCTTTGGCACACAATAATACGTTATGAATTATACAAATTAAATCAATCCGTTTATAAGGAAAGCACCGCAAATAACCACACCACTAACAAGTAATGTAATTACACAGTATCCCATGATGTCTCTTGCTGATAATTTTGCTATAGCAAGTGCAGGTAGAGCCCAGAACGGTTGAACCATGTTTGTCCAAGCATCACCCCAAGCAATAGCCATACCTGTTGTTGCAGGATCTACACCTAATGCTTGACCAGCTGGCATCATAACAGGAGCTTGTACTGCCCATTGTCCACCACCTGATGGTACGAAGAAGTTTACAATACCAGCACTTAAGAAAGTGAATAGAGGGAATGTAACTTCATTTGAGAATGAAGCAAACATGTTTGACATAATAATTGCCAAAGAAGAACCGTCACCGTTTAATCCTGTCATCATACCCATAATACCTGCGTAGAATGGGAATTGAAGAAGAACACCTGCTGCATTTGAAATAGCCATTGCAACTGCGTCAATGTATCTTCTTAGCGAACCGTGCAGTAAAATACCTGTGAATAAGAATATTACGTTAACAATATTTAAGTCAAGGTTAAATCCTCTGTTTACAAAGTACATTACAACTGCTGCGTATCCTAAGATTACAGTAAGTGCCCAAATAACTTTGCTTTGTTCAATCTTATCTGCAGGAACAGCAACAGGTTTTACAGGAATTTCAGTTTCTTGTAAAAGAGCAGGGTCAACTTCTACAACTTCACTTGCTTTTGGTTTCATAGCAAGCATTAAGAAAGGAAGTCCAAGTCCCAAAATAAGAGAGATTGCAATATTTACTGGTGAAAAAATTGTTTCTGTAATAGGGATTGCTGAAGTTACAACACCACGTGTTACAGCCTCAACGCCAGCTCCACCACCTGCAAGTGTTAGAGGGATAGATGCTGAAAAACCACCGTGCCATACAATGAATCCTGAATAACCTGTTGCTACCAATAATCGATAGTCACAACCTTTAACATTTTTTGCCATTTCTTTTGCAATTAATGCTGCAACAACAAGACCAAAGCCCCAGTTTAGCCAGCATGCAGCCCCTGCAATAAGACCTGTAAAAATAATAGCTCTAGTTGGTGTTTTTGCAGCAATTGCGATTGCACGTAATGCATTTCTAATTACAGGTGCTTGTGCCATAGCACTTCCTGAAACAACAACAAAAGACATTTGCATAGCAAATGCTAGAAGACTCCAAAATCCACCATACCAGTGGTTTACCATTGCAACAGGTGTTTGACCTGTCCCAAAAATTCCTGCCACAAATACTATAAAAGTAAGAATGATAGCGAATAAAAATGCATCGGGTAGATACCGATTCATTAGCTTTACACATGTGTTTGTAAAACGTTTAAACATAACTCTTTTCCCCTTTTTTAAAAGAAAAACTTT
Source organism: uncultured Treponemataceae bacterium (assembly GCA_964369735.1). Classification (GTDB taxonomy): domain Bacteria; phylum Spirochaetota; class Spirochaetia; order Treponematales; family Treponemataceae; genus CAYJFX01. Next base: position 18,622 of record CAYJFX010000022.1, on the reverse strand, counting down.
TTGAGCTTTTTTTGTAAATGCAGTAGCAACGCTCAGACATTTACAACTGATACATGCACATTGCTGTATCTGCCCTCTCCTCTATTACACTAGCTCAATTTACATTGAACATAGTTTAATACACTTTTAGAGTTTCATATAACTAAATATCGTACTCTTTTATAGAATCTGAAACTTTTATTTTTGCACCTGTTGCCGCAACAACATCTTCAACAGTAACTCCAGGTCCAATCTCTGTTAATAATAGCCCATCACTTGTTACCTCAAGTACACCAAGCTCGGTAACTATTAAATCGACTTGCTTGTATGCCGTAAGCGGAAGGCTACATTTTTCAAGTATTTTATGTTCGCCTTTTTGTGTATGAAGCATTGCAACAATTACTTTTTTTGCGCCCACAACCAAATCCATCGCACCACCCATTCCAGGGACCATTTTTCCAGGAATCTTCCAATTAGCTAAGCTACCCTCAGCATCAACTTCAAGAGCCCCTAGAACGGTTGTATTTACATGCCCACCACGTATAATGGTAAAGGACATTGATGAGTCGAAAAAAGCACTGCCTTTTTTTGCCGTTACAAACATAGCTCCCGCATTCGTTATATCTTTGTCTTCTTTTCCTTCTTCTGGAGCAGGGCCTAATCCCACAAGCCCATTTTCTGCTTGAAGGGTAATATCATATTCTACGGGTACGTAATTTGCTACTAATCCAGGGAGCCCTATTCCTAGGTTTACTACATCACCATCATTTAATTCTTTTGCAACTCTTCTTGCAATTATTTCTTTTGCATCCATAATACTTTCTTTCCTCCAGCCCTACTCAGCCACTACTATGTAGTCAACAAATAACCCAGGGGTTACAACAATATTAGGGTCTATTTCACCCTTCTCAACAAGTTTTTCCGCTTCAACAATTACGATATCTGCAGCTGTTGCCATTGGCGGATTAAAGTTTCTAGTTGTTCCCTTATAGTATACATTTCCAGCTTTATCTACAATGCTGCCGCGAATTAGGGCAATTTCAGCATGAAGAGCTTCTTCAAAAATATACTCTTTTCCATCAATAGTTTTTGTTTCTTTTCCAATTGCAACATCAGTTCCTGCGCCTGTAGGAGTGTAAAATCCACCCAAACCAGCACCGCCATGCCTAATTTTCTCAACAAGCGACCCCTGTGGAACAAGGACAATTTCTGTTTCACCTGCGTTCATTTGGTTTCCGGTTTCTTTATTTGTACCGATGTGGGATGTAATAATCTTTTTAAATTGTTTATTGACAACCATTTTTCCAACACCTTTATCTACAAAAGATGTGTCATTTGCTATCAATGTAAGATTCTTTTGATTTTGATTTATCAGTTCATCAATGATGGTTAGGGGAGATCCGACTGATAAAAAACCGCCCACCATAACAGTCATACCATCTTTTACGATTGATGCTGCTTCGCTTGCAGAAATAACTTTAGCCATTGTATTAATCCTTTTTTATTCTATTTTGCACCGTCGTTTATTAAATGCTAAAACATTATCGCATGTAAGTTTTTGCTTGTCAAGTTTAAAAATTGGCTTTTGTGAAAAATAACACTTTCAAAGACTCTAGGTGGAGGCATCGTTACTCACAATTTTTTATTTTTTAAAAATAGCAGAGAGTTTCTTTTTTGACACATCGATATCTTTTGCTACTTGCTGCTGAACCTCTTGTAAAGAATTGAATTTTTTTATCCCTCGTGTATAAAAATGAACTTCTAAAACGCAGGTTTCGCCATATACCATGCGGTCAAAATCTATTATGTATGTTTCAACCGTTATTTTCTTCTCATCGTCTACAGTTGGGCGCAAACCTATGTTTGTCATCCCCATAAATTTTTCATTCTTAAAATGAGAAACAGACGAATATACGCCTAGCTCGGGTAAAATTTTGTTTTTTTCAAAGCTAAGATTTGCAGTTGGGAGCCCCACCGTTCTCCCAATTTGTTTACCTTTAACAATTGTTCCAATCATAATATATGGATGCCCACATAGTTCGCAATAAGCTTCTATGCTATTCTTTTTGCATATTTCTTTTATAAGTTCCATAGAAATAGGACTACCCTTATGCAAAATGGTTTTACATATAACAAGCGTTACATTTATTTTATTTGTTATTTTTTTTAAGTCAGCTATTTCAATACCGTTTAAATTAAAATTTTCTCCAACAACGAGAACCTTTGCATCTTCTTCTATTAAAATGCTTTCAAGATCCAATGCCTCGGAGTATGCGTAAGACTCAATATTAAAAACGCCTTTTTTTTCTAATAAATATTTTTTCTCGTCTTCACTTGTGTAATACAGAGATTTAGCATCAAACAGAGATATTACTTTCGCCACAAGATTATGTTCTTTGCTTTTTTCAACTAGTGTATCAATTACCTGAGAATGTCCCAAGTGAAGAGAATCAAAAAAGCCTATTGTTATACATGTCTTAAATTTACTCATACATACTCCGCTATACTTATTGTGCTTTACGATTTTTACTACAAAGATACACCAAAAATCCTACAGCATACCATGCTAGGGTGTAGGCCCAAATAACCCATCCACCATTTAAGATGTCAGGAATGTAACACACAACAATTAAACCAAGCCCAAGCACGGGCAAGGCGTTGCCCCCAGGTGCTCTAAAATTTCCTTCTATATAGTCTATTTTTTTTCGGGCAACAATGAGAGAAACAATATTTATAACAATTGTGACCGTTGCAAAAAGAGCTCCAAACCCAACAATTTGCTGCGTAAACGCAGGGAAACAAGAAACTACAATAGAACAAAGAGCAACAAGGGTTGTTGCTGCAACGGGCGTTCCCGTAGCACCAGTTTTTGCAAAAAGTGCAGGTAGCAGCTTTTTATCTGCAGAAGCTTGAATTGCCCTACTTGTTAGCGCAAGTACCACAAGCATAGTGGTTAAAAGGGCTAAAACAGCTGCTATCGAAACTACTTTTGAAAGCCAAGGAAAGGCCGTAAGCTTTGTAAAAACAGCAGCATATAATGGGATAAAGCGCATCCCTGGATTTTCGCTTAAAAACTGAGCCGATACTAATCCTGTTGTTGCTAAAACTACCACAGCGTAAACACTAGCAACAATAAATAATGCGATAAAAATAGATTTGGGAACATTTTTGTTCGGATTTTTTACCTCACCAACCATAAAAGCTATGGCCACAATTGACCCATAACCTACCATTGCCGTTGGAACTGCAGCTAAAAATCCTGTTTCCCCACCAGAGCCTTGCAAAAAGAAGGGGCTCAGCATTGATGCATCCCATTCACCACCAAATAATGCAACACCTACAAAAACGCCAAGGGCAATAATAAGGCCAAGAACTAAAATATTATTTATTTTTCCAGTAACTGAAATACGCAAGGTATTTAATAAAAAGCAAAAGAGTATTGACGCAATTGCAAGAGGAACCTGCAAATCTGCAGAAAGTCCAAAGCCCGCTCCTAGATAAGTCGAAACATAAATTGCAGCAAAGGCTACAGCTACAATATTTGCATTTACATAGCCCCAAGTTGAAATCCATCCCCAGAGGCTTCCTTCCTTTTCTGTCTTTCCCAATACCTTTGAGGGAAACACAAAAACGCCTCCTGATTTAGGGAAAATACTTGATAATTCTGCAACGCATAAGCCATAAATTAACATAATTGATGCAGCCAAAAGCCATGATAAAATTGCAGAAGGACCTGCAATAAACATGGTTAGACCAGATAAGGAAAAAATGGCGCTTCCTATCATTCCGCCTACGATTATTGTCACACAGGCGAAAAGTCCCAGTGACGGTGAAGAGTTTTGTTTGTTCATAGAGAACTCCTTAAAATTGTTAATCAAGCAAAGGTCTCTATTATTTGTATAGACATAAAAAAAGCCCCGCTCGTTAACTTCGGGACAGTAAAAACACATCGAGTATGTTAACACTTCTTTCATCCAGACTATAACTGTCGGCTTCGGAATTACACCGAATCAGCAAATCAAAAGACTCGCTCGTGGGCTATGACCACCGGTAGGGAATTACACCCTGCCCTGAAGGTTATTAATTATACGAAAACTATATCTAAAAGTGAAAACTATGTCAATATAGATGGTGAGTTTATCACCTTTAGATGAGAACTTTTTTTGCACCTTAGATTCAAAAATGTTCTCTTATGAAAAAAATTACCGTTATTTTAAAACATCATCATAAAGGCTTTAGTTTATCAGCCTTCATAATTATATGTAACACTTTTTACCGTATTATCCCAACCGCTGAGAAGAGATTCCTGCCCTTCTTCAAACTTAGCAAATATATCTAAATTTGAACATCCAAAAAAAGCATTAGCTCTTATTTCGATATTTGAATTTAGAAGGATGATGCGAGTCAATGCCATACAGTCCTCAAAGGAATTCTCGTTAATAATAGTCAAACTAAAAGGGATTACAACACTCTCCAAATTTGTACAGCCTGAAAAAGCAGAAGCACCTATTCCAATAAGGCCTTCTTCTAAAACAACCGTAGTTAAATTTGTACAACCTTGAAAACTTTCACTTCCAATATCAGCAACTGAAGAAGGAATAGAAACACTTGTTATGCTCTTGTTATCTTTAAATGCCCCGTCTTTTATACCGACTACTTCTTGCCCCTCATGCTGTGAAGGAATCACCACTGCACCAGCATAATTTTTAGTAGCTGAAACAATAAGCCCGCCACCTTCACCCAAATTTTGCTCGTATAGCAACGCTGGGGTTGGATCTATCTCAGAATCTGAATCTGAATCGGATTCTTTTTCACCCTCATCTTGGACGGTGTTATCATTTGGGGAAGCATCATCAATAACAAGATTTTCAAAAAAACCTGTTACATCAGCAGTAAAAAATTCACAAGAGCTAATTGCGAATACAATAATACAACTACAAAGAAATACAACAATCGCTTTCATACACCAGCCTCCAAAAAAATTGATACAAGCTACAACGCATTCCCCTCTATTTAAAATTATAGAGCCCGAAAACCTAATTGTCAAGCATTAATTTTATGCTTTTATTGCCCCTTCTCGGCAATTTTACCATATAACTTGGAGCATATTTTTTAGTACTTTATAGAAAAGTAAAAAATCTTAAAGTTTAAAACCTATAGATGCAGAGGGAAGCATCATTTGCAAAAAAGTATCTTCTAAGAAAAAAGAACAGTTATAATCAAAGTTTAGGTTAAAAAATATATTATCTGTTGTAAAAAACTGAACACCAATCCCAGCTGTAGATAAAATAGCTATTGCATTTAGAGGCTCACCTTTTGCAATGTTCCCCTCATATTGATAAAGGTTATATAAAAAATTCACTCCTGCTCCAACTTGTGTTGTAAAAAATATTCTATCTTCTATAATGGGGTACGCATATGATGCATACAAACTAAGTGGAAAAAAGAGACCTCTAATAGCATAGTTTTCTTCTGCTTGTTGCAACGTAAGGGAGCGAAAGGATACCCCAAAACTTAAGCCGTCAAAACTCATGCGTAACGGCAACACACTCACATTCGCATGAAAACCTAAGGGTAAAAAGGTTGTGCTTAAATTTGGAAAAATGGTACCACCAGGAATTACAGCACTGGCAGTATATCCTCCAGATATACTAAGGTCTATTAACTTGTCTTTTTTTACTACTAATGGCATTGTTTTATCTTCTAAGCCACTGGGGTTAGAAACTATAAGGGTATATACTCCTTCAATTAACTGCTTTTCATCAAAATCAAGAATAAAGATATCTCCATCCATTTCTAAAATACTGCCTTGTAAAAGTTGTCCTGAGGTGCTTTCTAAAAAAAACTCAGCAGTATCTACAACATTGCTCGCTACAATCTGAACTACTCCATCAGTGTCGCTATTTAACAGTATTTCATTTGGAAGAATGTCTATTATCGTAGGCTGCTGGGCTTGAAAAACTGTAAACTCAAACCATTCGGAAGCAGGCTCTGCCCTATTAAGCACATTATAAACTATTAGGCGATATCGAAATATTCCTGCGGGTAGTTCGAGCTCTATACTGTTTACTTCACTTACATAGCTTCCATATGGCACCCATGCTATATCACTGTTTCTTTTTTCAATTTCAACTTCGTAGCGGCTTGCATAAGAGATATCGTCCCATGATAATATTTGGGTAATCATGGTCCTTTCAGCCTGATTTGCATCGATGACATCACTTTGTGCAAAGGAATAAAAACATGAAAACAAGGAAACTGCGAAGGTTAAGATGATTGTTTTAGCTTTATAATCCATATAAGTTACCTCTTGTTGTATTCTCAGGGGTCATAACGATTGGTAAGTCTATGAGAAAAAGAGATCCACTCGCTTCTCCACCTTGCTCAACGCCTTGCGGTAAGGACCTCGTTGCTTCAACTGTCCAAGCAAAAGATCCTCTGTCTAATATTGCCAAATCTTCAAAATAAAAGCTTGTCTCATTTTGTAAAACTTTTTTCACTAATATATCATTTGTGGCATTATATAGAGTAAAAATATATTCATCGGCATTTTCAACTGCTGCCCAAGAAAACTCTATGGAGCTGTTATTAATAAAATATTCTACATCAAATATTTCACTTTCAGAAGGCTTAAGTATACGAGGCGGCAAAAGGTTTTGAACAGGGTTTACAATGATGCGATAAGGTCTTAGTGCACTTACATCTACTCCCGTCTGTGTTTCTCCTATTACTCTCCAAAACCAAAGACCGTCAGTTAACGGTGGCAACATTATAGTTTCTGGAGGATTTTCCACATAAAAAAGAGTTTGTGAATTCAAATCACTCTGCCAGTCTTCTATAGAAATAACGCTTACCTCTCTTTCTGATTTTGAAAGGAGAAAAACGGTACTTTGTGTTTCTTTTGGGGCAGACCACTGAACAAAAGGCGGCTTTAGAAGGGCTGATACACCATCTATAATAGCTCCATCAGGAAGCTCCTTTAACTGAATCGGTTCAATTATCCGTGTTGAAAAAGCTACTTCGACTGCAGTACCTTTTTGCACTACTTGTGATGGGGTATTTTCTGTAGCAGCACTTATTGAATAAACATACTCCCCTATTGGCATAGAGTGCATATTTACCAAGAGGTTTGTTTCCTCACTATGTGTATTTTCATAAACGGGGACATCTCGATTAGAAGCTTCAAAAAGTTTAAATTCATAGAATTCTGCTTTTTCAACTCTTTCCCAAGAAAACAATACATCCTCATGAGATGAAAAAACGACTTCGCTTTCAGAGAGAGGTTCAAGAGGGCTCACCGTACCGATAGAAGGATCTACAAAAAATACTATCGGTTCACTTTTATGCTCCATTTCAAATGTTGTATCATTGCTAATAATTCTCCAATACCATTTACCCACAGGCAGCTCAATTCCATCCATTTCGCTTCCAACTGCTAGCTCTTCAAAGAAAAGAGAGCTAAAATTTTCGTCTTGAGAAACCTGTATGTACGTATCATAAGGAAGGTTGTTTTCCCATGTAAAAACATAGTCGTTTATCTCATTTTCTGGAATGCTATCATTGCTTTTTGGTTCTATTCCTTCGTGAATTTGCCCCGCCAATGTATAAAAAGACCGAACCTCACCAAGCGATGACATGGTGCCATTTTCTGTTTTTTTGGCAACAGACCAATACCACAAACCACTATCCAACCCAAACTCATTTGGAGAAAGCACAAAGAAGTTTTCAATAATCTCAGAAGATAAAACTGGGTTAGACATATCGTTATTTTTGCTAAAAAAAGCAGTATAATTAATAGCCTCATCACTATGTTCCCATAAAAAATGGTGCCTTTCATTCGTATCTAAAAAGGTTTCGCTACGGGGAAGAATTAAATCTACTGGCAAAAGCTCGCCCGTTCGTGTAACAGAAAAAGAAGCGACCTCTGAGCGCAGTTCAACATGCATATTTTCATGAATTATCCCCTGTGGGTACATTGGGCATACAGACCAATACCACGTTCCTTCTTCTAAACCTTTTATTATACTTGATGATAAGGTTGACTCCTGCCTAATAATAGGGTTTTCCATGTTCTCATTATCAGCTATTTCGAGTAACCATCTTTCGGCGTAGACATCATCAGACCACAAAAACCGAATAGAAGGTGATACTGTTTCATAAATAAATTCTTCATTCTGTGCAGGAGCAATTGTTTTAGGATAATCAGAACTTAAAACTCGAAATTTTCCTTCGACACTGTTTGTTGGCTCGTCAGAATATAATCTCCAGTACCACAAACCATCATTTAAGGCAATTGTTTCGGTACTTAGGCCTGCAACATCTCTTTGCTCTTCAAGCTCTGAAAAATCTTTGTTTGTTGATACTTCCAATACATATGCATCTGTTGTATTAGGCGAAACAGCCCAGTTAAATATAACATCCATTTTTTCTGTTCCTATTCTAAGGAACTTTGCATTTACATGAGGTACAAAAACCGAAAGATTTTTTTCTTGCATTGATGTGCCATCAGCACTAACTACAAATGTCGTATCAGTATTTAAAATAACATCATTTAAACTGCTTGAAGTAACAAAGAGAGCCTCTCCATTTGTTACCTGGACAGTTAAGGGGGATGCAGTGTCTTTTGTTAGCACCCCGTCTAGGATTTCTGCTTGAGCACTCGCAAGTAGTGAAGCTCCAGCCCCTAGAGAAATAGATGTATCGCCACTTACTAATTGAATTTCACCCCCCTGTTCTGCTGAATTAACTGATATTTGCCCACCAGAAAAATTAATTGCAGCCCCTTCCTCATCATGCGAAACTTGAATAAGAGTCTGTTCGTATAAATTGATGCTATTACCATCTGTAAAAGTAATGATTGCTTCTGAAAAATCAGCGGTCCTAATTATATCCCCGTCAAATACCGGTGAGCTTTCCGTTACCCTATCCCACAAAACCCTGTCAGAAAGTTTTCGCTGAGCAGAATTATACTTATATGTTATTGTTGCAATTGGATCTTCATTAATTTTTTGCAAAGATTGATTGAATGAGTTAAAAAAAGCTTGCACACAAATAAAAGTACTTGCAAGGCATACAACTACGGTAAATATATCTTCAAAAAGCAAGAGCCTCCTACGACTTGATTTTATTGATACTTTTGTTTTTACGTTATCCTTTACAAAGACTCCTTCTCCAAAAGTTTGAGGCTTCACAGCAAGAACGTTATCCTTATTATTTTTAAAATCGCTTTCTCTTTTGGAGCTTTCTCGAATCATCACATTTAGGACGTCTTCTTCTTTATGCTTGTTCACTTCTTCTCGCAATTTTTTTGCAAGAACGTCAAACGCTTCCTCAGGCATTTTTGTCTGCTGTAATTTTGAAGTTGGTAAGAATTCGTGCTGATAGCTTGGTAAAACCTCTTCTATACCTATTCCTACACTTGTATTATCAGGCTTTTCAAAATTTTCTAAACCAGCATGCGGCTCAGTTGCTGGTGCTTGAATTTTAGGATGCGTATCTTGGAGATTTTGTATGTTTTGTGTGCTTCCCTCAACCTTTTCAAGTGTTTGGGCAACATTTAAAAGTCCGCTACCTTTCAAGATTATACTTCCTTTCTTCTGCATTTACATCTATTGTAGATAAGTCAGGTTTGGGAAAACCCAACATGACACGGAGTTCATCCAATGACTGAGGGCCTTCTTTACCCACACCCTCAATTTCAACTTCGTCTGGCATGTTTATAACAGCATAAATTTGGACAGGCTTTTCTTTTCCTTTTACAGAAACTGACGGCATTTTTTCTACAAGAACATAGTCTTTTACCAACTCGTAGGTTGCCTCAGTAATAAGAATATCTGTGCAAAAAAGTTTTGTAAGCATTTCTGTTCTTGATGCTAAATTTACGGCATCTCCTATAACAGTATATTCCATGCGTTCAAGAGAGCCTATTTGTCCCGCAACAACATCGCCGCTATTCAAACCACACCCAACACGGAGGACTGGCTGATTTGCTTCCTTGCGGAGAATGTTATACCTTTGCAGCGCTGCCCTCATCATAAGAGACGTTCTAACTGCAGCTATCGCATCAGATTCGATAGCCCCTGTCGTTGTTGAGGCTCCCCAAACGGCCATAACCGCATCACCAATAAATTTGTCCACTGCACCATTTGTTTCATTTACGCAGCCGACCATGCGCGTCATATACTCATTCAAAAAAAGAATTACTTCGGATGGGTCTAATTTTTCTGATATTTCAGTAAAGGCTCTAATGTCAGAAAAAAAGATTGTAACCGTTTTACTTTCACCACCGAGCTCTAAGGTTCCCGCCATAGCCTTTCGTGCTATGTCCAAGTTTACAAATCGGCCAAAAGTTTCTAGCCCTTTACACATACTCATAAATCGATGCGTTAAAAGTCCTACTTCATCTTTTGAATGCGCCTTTAAGTCCAGTGAAAAATTTCCTTGTTCAATTTGTTCTGAAGCATCTGTTAGTACTAATATTGGCTTTGCTATTGAATTCGCAAAAAACCGAATAAAAATAATTGCAAGAGATAAAACAGCTATAGCAAGTAACACATTTTGATATAAGGTTGTATTGACACTTTCAAAAATAAGGCTCGACTCGATTATTGTAAAAACACCAATATCTCCAAGAGGAAGTTTTGTATAGGCGCCAAAAAACTCTGTCCCTTGCGTATCCTCGAATACAATCTGCCTATTTTCATCATTATTTTGACGCATTTGATCAACAAGGGAGGCATTTGTCATATTTACACCAGAGTACATTATATCAAAATCAGGATGGATGAGTATTTCATTTTTGTCGTTTATCATAAACGAGGTATGGGTTGCATTGCTGCCAAAGGTTTCAGTTAAAGGCTCAACCGATAAAATCGATACCAAAGCACCAGGCTCTTCACCCCCAGTCCATGGTAGCATCATTGTTATCGCAGGAACACCAAACTCTAATGTTGCATTGTCAAAAAGCAGCTCACCCTTTTCTGCGCGCTCAAGGAGGTCTTTGGAACCTTCTAGATAGGTATAGTAACTGTTTTTTTCCACACCATTGCTTGTAAAAAAATCTTCATTTATGAACTCTATGACTCCAGGAATGAGCATTGCTGCAACATCTGTATTCGTTTCATAAAACAAACTGGCAAAATAGGGAACAGATTCGTCATCGAAACCTAAAACTGAAAGGGCTGTCATGAATACAACGGTATTATCACGCAAGCTATTAAGTTCATACTCCGCTATAGTAGCAGTTTGCCTATTAGTTACATGGTTATTTTCTTCTGCTGTCAATTGAACATCAAGACGTATAAAGTACGTGGCAAGCACAGTCATTGCCCCCAATATTACTACAGCAAGCAAGCTAACAATTGTTACTAGCTTTAATGCTATTGGGTACTTAACTTTTTTTAACATTTTTTAAATCCTCTTCACTATATAGTATAACACAGAAAAACAGATAAGTGATATTTTTTTATGTTTTTTTTATTTATCGCGCAAATGCTGATTCATTAGATTTGTGCAATGCCTTCACAAGGTTATATCTTGACTTTTTTTTTCTTTCTGTTATAATGACATTTACGCATATAAATGTCGAATAAAAAAAAGAAGGATAACATGAGTAAGTATACATTTTTATTTTCAGGTCAAGGGGCTCAACAGCAAGGAATGGTAAAAGATCTTTGCGAGCAATACCCTATTGCAGAAAAAACCATACGCAATATGAGTGAAATAACAGGCGAGGATATTGCTAACCTCTTGTGGAACACAGATTCATCAGAACTTTCAAGAAGTGATAAAAGTCAATTAGCAATTACTGCGGCCTCTCAAGCGATCTTTGCCGTTCTAAAAGAAAACGGTATCGAGCCAGGTGCTGTCGCAGGTTTTAGCCTAGGTGAGTTTTCTGCCCTTCATGCAGCAGGAGTTCTTGATTTTGAAACAATGGTTCATTTAGTACAAAAGCGCGGACAAATTATGCAAACAGCTTGTGATGCAATTGCGGCAGAATCTATTAACGGTGAAGCACCCGGAATGGCTGCAGTACTAAAGCTTAGCCCAGAACAAGTTATTAAAGCATTAAAAGAACAAACCGAAAAGGGAATTGTATTCCCTGTAAACATGAATAGCCCAATGCAAACGGTAATTGCAGGAACCGCAGAGGGATTAGCAATTGCAGACTCACTTTGCAAAGAAGCTGGTGCTAAACGAGTGCTTAAACTCGCCGTTGCAGGCCCCTTTCATTCTCCCCTTATGAAGAGAGCCGCAGATGATTTTGCAAAAGAACTAGAGTCTATACCTTTTGCAAATCCAACTATACCTTTATTTTCAAATGTCACAGGTAGCCTTGTTGAAAGCGGGGATGAAGCTAAGAAAAACGCCGTTTTGCACATTACACACCCTGTATTATGGACTACTATTGAAGAAAATCTTGCAAGCTTAATGAAAGATGACTCAGCATGGAAGCTATTAGAAATTGGGCCAGGTGCCACTCTTTGTGGGTTATGGAGGGATAGCGGGTTTGCTTCTAATCAAGAGGAAACAGAAGGATTTACCTGTAGTCCAACGGGAAAGATAGATGAGATTTCTACAATTTTAGCGAACAAGGTATAAAATTAATTATATAAGGAAAGAATATGTTATTAGAAAACAAAAAAGCATTAGTTACTGGAACTTCTCGAGGGATTGGGAAAGAAATTGCAAAACGTTTTATTGAAGAAGGCTGTACTGTCTGGGGAATTTGCACAAAACCATCAGAGGCGAAAACAGAGCTTGCCGCATTGGCAAAAGAACACAATGTAGCTTTCCATGAAATATGCGCGGACTGCAAAGATGCCGAAGCACTTAGCCTAGCTGTAAAGAAAATTCTCGAAGAATCAGGAGGCTTAGATATTTTAGTAAACAATGCTGGCATTACGCGAGATGGTCTATCTTTTAGGATGAAACTTGAAGACTGGGAAGATGTATTAAAAATAAACCTTACCGGAGCTTTCATTGCAAGTCAAATTGTTTCTTCTGACATGATTAGAAAACGAAGCGGCTCAATCATAAACATGTCAAGCATTGTTGGTGTTCATGGACAAGGCGGACAAGTAAACTATAGTGCAAGCAAAGCTGGGCTCATTGGTTATACAAAAAGTCTTGCAAAAGAAGTTGCAAGCCGAGGAGTGAGAGTTAATGCAATTGCACCAGGATATATCGCCACTGAAATGACAGCAGCCGTAAATGAAGAAGCACAAAAAGTATGGCTTGAAACAATTCCTTTAAAAAGAGCGGGTACCGTAAAAGAAGTTGCAGATGCAACAGTTTTCTTAGCATCTGATATGTCAACATATATCACGGGGCATGTACTTGGTATCGATGGTGGAATGGGAGCTTAGGTAATTAATAATTAATAATGCATAATTAATAATTGTTAATTATCTAATTTGCTAGAATAATTTCAAACATGAAAAATTTTTTACGTTTGAAACCAGTTTCAATGTTGAGCATTGAAAACTATTTTAATGGCTTGTATTAGTTCTACGTATAGTAAACACTTGCAAGGGTTGTAAAAATAAATATTAATTGTTAATTACTAATTATTAATTGAAGATTACTTATTAATTAACAAAAGGAGATTTATATGAGAAGAGTTGTTGTAACAGGAATGGGGGCTATAACCTCACTAGGTAACACATTAGAAGAAACATGGAAGGGCATAAAAGAAGGAAAAAGCGGTGTAGGCAAAATCACTGGGTTTGACTGCTCAGACTATAAGGTGCAAATTGCAGGCGAAGTAAAAGATTTTGATGCTTCTTTATATATAGACAAAAAAGATGCTCGAAAAATGGGACGTTTTACACAATTTGCAGTAGCTGCTACAAAGCAAGCCCTAGATGATGCAGGCCTTTCAAAAGAGGCTTTAGATCCATACAAAACAAGCGTAATGCTAGGAAACGGTATTGGAGGCTTTGAATACTATGAATCAGCATTCAAAAAATATTTTGAAGCTGGGGCCGATAGAATACCGCCAATGAGTATCCCATTATTTATCCCAAACGAAGCGGCTGGTAATATAAGCATGCAATTAGGCATACACGGATCATCATTAACAATGGTAACAGCTTGTGCTTCAGGAACAGATGCACTAGGTGCAGCTCTTGATCAAATTAGAGCTGGAAGAGCAGATATTTGTATTTCTGGTGGTACAGAAGCTACCGTAACAGGATTTGGAATTGGATCTTTCACTGTTCTAACTGCCCTTAATTCGGCATCTAATGATAACCCACAAGCTGCATGTTGTCCTTTTGATAAAAAACGAAGTGGCTTTATTATGGGTGAAGGTGCTGGTATTTTAATTCTTGAAGAATATGAGCACGCAAAGGCACGCGGAGCAAAAATTTATGCAGAATTTGCAGGCTATGGCGCAACGTGTGATGCATACCATTTAACAAGCCCAGACCCATCTGGCGATTCGGGAGCAATGGCAATGACCCTTGCTATGCAAGATGCTGGCGTAAAACCAGAAGAAGTACAATACTATAATGCACACGGAACTTCTACCCCAATTAATGACCCATCAGAAACAGCAATGATAAAAAAAGCATTTGGAGACCATGCCTATAAAATGAAGGTTTCTTCAACAAAATCAATGACAGGACATTGCTTAGGTGCTGCTGGTGGACTCGAAGCCATTTTTGCAATAAAAGCAATTACTGAAAATTTTGCTCCGCCAACCATTAACCTTACAGAGCCCGACTTAGAGCAAGGTTGCGACCTTGACTACGTTCCTAATAAGGGAGTAGACTGTGAAATTACTTGTGCAGCATCTGGCTCTCTTGGTTTTGGTGGACACAATGGTGTTGTAGTATTTAAGCAAATAGACTAAACAAGGAGATTTATATGAGCGTAACAAAAGACATAGAATCATTAATTCCTCATAGAGCCCCATTTTTATTTGTAGATGAAATTATTTCATGTGATGAAAAGGGTAGTGTAAGTGAGCATGTATTTACAGAGGATGAATTCTTTTTCAAAGGGCACTTTCCTCAGTACCCAGTTGTTCCTGGAGTAATCCTAGTAGAAACTATGGCTCAAGCTGGGGGGGCTGCACTTAGCTATCAAAAAACATTTGCAGAAGGCTCCCTTTTCTTTTTAGGAACAGTAGATAAGGTAAAATTTCGGTCACAAGTACGCCCTGGTGACAAAGTGCGTATGGAAGTAACAAATTTGCGTATTTCACCAAGAATGATAAAACAAGCAGGGAAAGCTTTTGTAGGAGACACCCTTGCAGCAGAAGCAGAGTGGATGTGCTTAGTAGGCGGAGAAGCATAAAAAACATACAAATGTGTAACTTTATTCATGTATAGGTGTTATAAGGTATAGCGTTTTAATGGGATTTCAAAATAATTAAATCCCAAGTTATCGGGAGCGTTGTTTCCAACAGCGCTTCCGCTGTCTTTTCACCAACAATCAATCACAGTAAGAACATAGGAGAAAATCATGGTAGTTAAACCAATGGTACGAAGTAATGTATGTATCAACGCACATCCTCAAGGATGTAAAAAGTCAGTTGAGGATCAAATTGCATACACAAAGGAAAGAGCAAAAAATCACAAAAAAACTCCAAGCACACCAAAAAATGTCTTAGTTTTAGGTTGCTCAAATGGCTATGGACTAGCAAGCCGAATTGTTGCATCTTTTGCATATGGAGCACCAACAATTGGAGTTTCATTTGAAAAAGCAGGGAGTGAAACAAAAGGAGGAACACCTGGTTGGTACAACAACCTTGCGTTTGACCAAGCTGCAACAAAAGAAAATATCTACACAAAAACTATCGATGGGGATGCCTTCTCTGATGAAATAAAAGCACAAGTAATTGAAGAAGCAAAAGCTCAAAACATGATTTTTGACCTAGTTGTGTACTCGCTTGCGAGCCCTGTGCGTGTAGACCCAGAAACAGGAATTATGCACAAATCTGTTATAAAACCATTTGGGAAAACATTTGAAGGAACAACTATAGACCCCTTTACAAGTGAAGTAAAACAAGTAAGTGCAGAACCTGCAACAGATGAAGAAGCGGCAGCTACAGTAAAAGTAATGGGCGGCGAAGATTGGGAAAGATGGATAGATCAACTTACAACAGCAGGTGTACTTGCAGACGGTTGCATAACGCTTGCCTACTCATACATTGGCCCTGAAGCAACTCACGCTCTTTACAGAAATGGCACAATTGGGAAAGCAAAAGAGCACTTAGAAACAACTGCACATACACTAACAGAAAAAATGAGCGCTTTTAATGGAAAAGCTTTTGTGTCTGTTAACAAAGGACTTGTAACAAGAGCAAGTGCAGTTATTCCAGTGATTCCGCTATACCTTGCAAGTCTTTTCACGGTAATGAAAGAAAAAGGAACACATGAAGGTTGTATTGAGCAAATAAACAGAATGTATGATAGCTTTTTATATAGAGAAGACAATACCATTCCTGTTGATGAAAAAAATCGTATAAGAATAGATGATTGGGAAATGGATGCAGAGGTTCAAGCAAAAGTTGACGCTCTTATGCCAACCGTAACAAGCGAAAATGCAGAAAAAACAATCGACCTTGCGGGCTACAGGCACGATTTTTACGCAGCAAGTGGATTTGATATTGATGGAATTGATTACGAGGCAGATATTGCTCGTATGGATACAATATAAATAAAAAGAGGTATAAAAATGGATCAAAATAACGTATTAGAAATCTTAAAAAAATTCGACGCAAGTAAGTCAGTATATCTTAGCTATAAAGAGGGGGATTCAGAGCTTACATTAAAAAAAGAAGGAGCCTTTGTTGCAAAGTCAGCTCCAGTAATGGCTGCTCCTCCTCAAATGATGCAAGCAGCTCCTGTGGCTCCTGCGTCAGCACCAGCAGCTACAAGCACTCCTGCAACAGAAGCATCCCCAAAAGCTAGTGACGCTAACCTTGTAGAGGTGAAAAGCCCTATTGTAGGAACATTTTATAGAACACCGTCTCCAGATGCACCACCTTTCGTAGAAGTTGGAACAAAGGTAAAGAAAGGCTCAGCTCTTTGTATTTTAGAAGCAATGAAAATGATGAATACCTTAGAAGCAGAGGTTGATGGTGTTATCGAAAAAGTATTGGTAGATGCTGGCGATTTGGTAGAATTTGACCAACCATTATTTCTTATTAGGGTATAATAAACAATGATAAAAAAATTATTAGTTGCTAATCGCGGTGAAATTGCAGTACGCGTTATCCGTGCTTGTCGAGAGATGGGCATAAAGACCGTTGCTGTGTATTCTACCGCTGACAAAGAAAACTTACACGTAAAACTGGCAGATGAAGCCTATTGCATTGGCCCTGCCCCATCTTCAAAAAGCTATCTAATTCCACAAAATTATATTTCTGTGGCATTAAAAACCAATTGTGAAGCAATTCACCCAGGAGTTGGATTTTTATCTGAAAATGCAGCCTTTGCCCAAGCGGTAGAAGACGCAGGTATTTTTTGGATTGGTCCAAATGCCAATATTATCAACATGCTCGGAGACAAGGTTCAAGCAAGAGCAACAGCACTAAAAGCTGGACTTCCAGTAACTCCAGGATCAGATGGAGCAATTGCAGACCCAAAAGAAGGAATTGAAGTTGCAAAAAAATGCGGACTTCCTGTAATTATCAAAGCTGCTTCTGGTGGTGGTGGTAAAGGTATGCGAATTGTATGGAAAGAAGAAGACTTGGCAGAAAACTTGACAATTGCATCAAGTGAAGCTTTAGCAAACTTTGCTGATGGTACTGTATACATTGAAAAGTATCTTGTAGACCCATGCCATGTAGAACTTCAAGTTATTGGTAACGGAAAAGGAATGGTTGCAATTTTAGGTGAACGAGACTGTTCTGTACAAAGAAATCATCAAAAATTGCTAGAAGAAAGCCCTTCTCCCGTTGTAACTGATGACATGCGAAAAAGAATGCACGAAGGTGCAACAAATCTATTTGCTAACTTAAAGTATCGTGGTGCAGGTACTATTGAATTCTTAGTATCTAACGGTGAATTCTATTTTATGGAAGTAAATGCCCGTATTCAAGTAGAACATCCAGTTTCTGAGTTAGTGACAGGCACAGACCTTATTCGTGAACAAATTGCCGTTTGCGTAGGTGAAAACATGAAAATCCCCGCGGGGAGCATGCCGCTAAACGGTCATGCAATAGAAGCTCGCATTAATGCTCGTTCTCCAGGTACCGTAAATTTTTTACATGTACCGGGCGGCGCGGGCATTCGTTGGGACAGCTTTTTGTATCAAGGGTATAAAGTGCTTCCGCACTACGACTCAATGCTTGCAAAACTCATTGTTCATGATAAAGATAGAGAAAGTGCTATTAAGCGCTTAATAGGTGCATTACAAGAGCTTAAGGTAGATGGTGTTCCAACAAACATTGAAGAACAAATTGAAATTTTAAGCACAAAACAATTCCAATCAGGAAAGTTCGGTACAGGATTGTATGCAGAGCTTTATCCAAACAATTAAAGGACGGAGGAAAATATGGACTGTCCAAAATGTAAAGAGTCTATTGCTGACGAAATTTTCGTTGAAAACCTTATGAGCTGCATAAAGTGCGGACACCACATCCGAATGGATGCACGTGAGCGCATTACATACCTTGCAGATGAAGGAA
>CAYJFX010000021.1:0-25211 GCA_964369735.1 uncultured Treponemataceae bacterium | reverse complement strand
ATTGAAATGATGTAATAACATTAAAAAAAAGCACAAAAAAGATTTGAGGCGATGCAACAGGTAAAATAATATTCTTCAATCTTGATAAATACCCTGCGCCATCAATTGTAGCACTTTCTATTAATTCTCTTGGCACATTTCGCAATCCTGTCAATAAGAATATAAAATTTATGCCAATAGCTAACCATACTGTAACCATACCAACTGCATATATTGCAACATCTGCATCTAAAAGCCATTCAATTTCAGTTCCTAAAATAAAATTTAGTAGCCCTGAGCGATTAGATCTCATCAGCTGTAGCCATATCACTGCTGCAGGTGCTGAAGCAATTGCCATCGGGAGTGCAAACATCGTTTCGTATATGGTGCTGTTCTTTCTTTTATCTATGGCAATTGTAGCCAAAAGAAAACCTACAAGCAATGTAGGTATTCCCACAATTAATGCAAAACGAAAACTTAATAAAAGACTATCAAGAAATCTATCATCAGTAAATATGTTTTGATATATTCTAAATCCTACAAACCTTGCAATATTGCCTCTTGTATCTGTAATAGAAAAAGACTTTATAATTGTCTGTAAAAATGGAAAAAAAACAAAGCATAAAAAAACAGCCATAGAGGGAATTAAAAATAGATATGGGGCAATCTCAAACTTGCGTCCTAGTTTATCATGTTTATTCACAAAAGCTCCTTACATAATTCTAAGGCGATAATCGGCATCTGTCAACCCTTTTGTACATTTAATTCTATGTTTATCATTTTTTTGCCAAAAAAAACGCATACAAAATGTATGCGTTGAAAAATTATTCTTCTGTAGATTTTATGTCAGTCGTTCGCTTAGAAACAACATGTACACGTCCAGTTCTCTTAGCATCTGGGTTTTTTTTAGGTCGCGATGTAGAATCGTCCCCTGTTCCTTTTTTTCCATCTGGCTTGTACAAGGCCTTTTTTGAAGCTTTCTTTTCTGCCTGTGCTTTTGCTTTTAGCTTTCTGTTTTTTTCAATAAATGTGAGGGCGGTTTCAAACCCTTTGCAAAAATTTTGCATGTCTTCTGAAAAAACCGCTATTTGATGGCGGTCAAATGCTTCACCATTTTTATTTTTACTTTCTACGATTTGTAAGAACATATCGCCGTTTCTATTTTCTTTTACATTAAAAAAATAGGTTCTATTATCTAAAACAATTTGAGTTGTAAAGATTTCTCCGCGAGCACCCATGTTATGCCACCTTATTTCTTATTTTGTGCACTTCTATGTGCAAATTGTATATATTGAATGATACTATATCATACATTATCTGCTTTTACAAGTAGCTCTGTTTCCCATGCTATTAGTTCTTTTTCAGTATCAACATTTGAGTTCTTTATATCTACCATAATCCTAAACACTGGTTCAGTACCACTACCTCTCATCCACATGCTTGCAACAGCTTCGTGCTTTTCATTAAAAAAACAAATCTTCAGTCCTCCAGTACCAGAAAGAGAAAAATCTTCAATGCCCCTTGTTTCCTTTGTGCCTACTGTCATTATAGCTTCCCACGAATAAAATGAATAGCTTTTTTTTAGCTCGACCTTTCTTTCATTCCAGCTTGAAGTAAAAATTTCTTGGAAATTTTTCTTTAGAATTGAATGATCTCTTGTATTAATTTTTAAAAGGGCTCTTTCCTCTGATACTCCAGTTGTAGTATAGTTAGGCAGGGTAGAGAGAATATCGACTAAACTAAAATTTTCCTTAAAGATTGACATTTGATTTGTTTTATTACACCATAACTCAAATAGTCCTTTATTATTACTATCTGAGCAAATTACTAAAAGCTTAATTAATGCAAAAAGTGTATTTAAAGGGTCTCTGACCGCAGCTGGGTGTGTAATATTCCCACCATTTGAGCCTTCGCCCATTATTGGTATAACATAGCCTTTTTCGCGATTTTCTCGAGAACAATTTACCACATTGGCTTCACCAACTTCAGCTCTAAACACTGCTGCATCTAGAGCTTTAGTTATATCATCAATACGCATAGATGTAGGACCATTTACTGCAACACCGAGTTTTAATTCTTTAGAGGGGTCACTTTTGTAAATATTATAACAAAGTTCAGATAGTACTGATAATGCAAAAACTTCTTGCGCTTGTAAAATTTGTGCTTTGTTTGTTTCATTATTCCAATATACTATATTTCCACGATCTCCATCACAGTCGGGCATATATCCTAAAAGAACATCTGTTCTTCCTTGTGCTTGAAGCTCTTCCATTTTTTTTGCACAGTGCTCAAGATTTTTTCCTTCTGGTATAATTTCATGAACTATTTTACCCGTTGTATTATTAAAATCTTCAAAGCCTATACCAAGAGATTTAAAAAAATCCTTATCTATACTTCGTATTCGAGCACTGCCATTCATATCACATACAACTGTAAGCTTGCGGTCAACTATTGAGTTTTTTATCATTGTAAAAAAAGCTTCTTGCTTTTTTGAACATTCTTCGCCGGAAACTACTTTTTTACTAAAACTTAAATAGGCATTATAAGCATCATTCTTGCTATTTGTTTCATTGCTATAGACTTCATTAAGAACACTTTGACTGCAGGCTGAAAGAATTTTTTTTGATTCTTCAAGCGGTGCTTGGGTGTTGCACAAAGACTTAAACCCATCAATTAAAACCTTAGCTTCACCACCAGGCATTACTCCACCATCAGAAAAGCCAAACTTTATTCCATTATGACCAATTGGATTGTGACTTGCAGAAATATATATAAAACCATCAAAATTCTTTGCATATGACATAATTTCAGGAGCAGCAACAATACCAATATATTTAACTGTGATATTGCACGCTAACAAAGTTCTAAGGATGGTATCTGCAATTACTTTACCAGTTGGTCGTGAGTCGCAACCAACTACTAAAGAACAGGTAGGTCCAACCTTGTTTATCATGTAATTTGAAAATGCTTTTGCTGCAAAAGTAATAATGGCTTTATGGTCATCTATATCATCTTCTTCAGAACCACTCGAGGCAAAAACACCTCTCCAACCAGATGCGGATAATATCATCTCATCTAGGTGCATCTTAAATGTATTCATTTTTCAAGTATACCACATCTTGAAGTATTTGTCCAATATATGATATTATAAGTTTATGTTTACAGATACCCACTGCCATATGTCGATGATTAAAAACCGCGGATATGATGTCGCATCGCTTATCAATGAGCTCGTTGATTCTAGTGTTCCATTTGTGCTTGATATTGGTACCGATGCTAATGATTTACCATTGCACATTGATTTTATTTCTAATCTGATTGAGAAAAATATTGAAGAGAAAAATAAAAAGAAAGCCTATGATATGTTTTATTTTTCTGCAGGGATTTGGCCAGATAGGGATGCTATTTTAAATAGAGATTTTTATCTAAAAGAGCTAGAAAAGAATGTTTTGGCGTATAGAGATACACACAAAATTTGTGCAATAGGAGAGTGTGGCTTAGATCGAAACTGGAATAAGGCGGATGAAAAAGGTCTAATTGATGGTAAAAATGCGCAGGAGATTCTATCAAGTGAAGAAGAACTTTTTGAAATGCAAATAGAGCTTGCTCAAAAATTAGGGCTTCCTGTTATTGTTCACTCTAGAGACGCTGCAGTGGAAACATATAATTGTATCAAAAATTGTAATTGGAACAATGGCGTTATTCACTGTTATTCATATGGTAAAAAAGAAGCTAAGATGTTTTTAGATTTAGGTTGGTATATTTCGTTATCGGGAAGTATTACTTACGCAAAAAAATCACAAATTGATGCTACTAAGGAGCTTGTTCAGTATATTCCTCAAGACTTATTATTATTGGAAACTGATGCTCCGTACTTAGCACCGGTTCCATTGCGAGGAAAGGTTAATACGCCAGTATTAGTAAGGCATGTGTATGATTTTGTTTCAAGCATGTTAGGTATAGAAAGTTCAGCCCTTGCAGAAATTATCCTTGCTAATACAAAAAAGCTTTTTTGCGGCTAAGTATTCTAAATTGATATTTCTTTTTTCCACTCTTCTATATACATCTCATAGGCAGCAATAGTTGCAGCAAATACAACATCAGCTAAGGGACCTCTACCTTCCCAGTTATTTCCATCATTGATATATAAATTATCTAATATTCCTTGAACATCTTCTATAGTTAATTTTGGGTCATGTTGCCGTCTACGTTCTAAGCCTCGTTTTTCTTCTTCTAAAACTTGCTCATATGCATCATCTAACCATTGGGTTGTTTCGTTCATATAAGTAATATAGCTATTTTTTGCGAAATAAACAAGTGATAATCTCACTAAACATCCTAACAGTCCTTAATAAAAGAATAACAAATAGTAATCAGGAATTAAAAGGTGTGTATGTTAGGGATGGTAAACCTTGCACATTTATGCTATTATTATATAATGAAATCTTCATGGAAAAAATATATTTTAGGTAACAAATTATGATTAAAATGTATTTAAATTTTTTTTTAAGACTACTGTGTATATTTCTTTTAACCTTCTATCTTTATGGTTGCCAAAAGCGCGATTCTTTTAAAAATTATTCATACAATGGAGATGATGAAGAAATTAGTATATTTGAAAGACTTCTCTTAAACAACCGAAGTGACTTAGCATTGCAGTATGCAATTGATAATGACCTTGCTGATAGGCTCAAAAATTATGAAAATATTGGCTACTGGATAGTATACTATTGGGATAACAACATGAATGAACTGGCAGAGTATTTGTTATTGCATGGTGTAATCCTTAGCAAAGAATTTCCTCTTTTACATATGGCAGTAGAAAATTTAAACTATGATGCATTTGTGTGGCTTTATTCTCAAGGATTTGATATAAATAAAAAATATCGATATGGAAAACTTGTAGATTCTACAAGCGCAACAGAGTATATTACGTATATTAAATTACAACTTATTGGTTACAATGATGATTCAGAAGAATATAAAGAAAGTCCTGAGCTACAGCAAATTAAAATGTTTGAAAAGTTTATACGAAATAATAACTGGTAGCTACAAAAACTTCTGTAATAATAATGCTGATGATCTAAGTTGTTATTTCGCAAATAGTGAGATTGACACTTTATTTTAATATCATGAGTAATTCGCTCAGAAAGCATTGCTCAGGGGATAATTACTATAAGCAAAAAAAACGTGAGCCGAAACTCACGCATTTTTACTTATTTTAATAATGGTGCAATATCATCGCGATCCCAACGCAATGCAATATCATAGGCTGTTTCACCTGAAATATTTTGAACTGTTTTATCCATTCCCATTGATATCAATCGTTGAACAGTTTCCACACTTGCATCTCTTGCTGCATAGTGTAAGATAGTCTCACCTGCAATATCTCTTCGTGTGCCTGAAAGCTGTACAATTATGTTTAGCATTTCTGGACTATTTTTTATTGCATAACTTAGCGCGCTTTCCCCGGAATTATCTGTAATAAAGGGGTCAGACCCTTTTATTAAAAAAGATTCTACATAGGTTGCTGCATTTCGCTGTGTTGCTAGAAGTAACGGTGTTTTGCCTTCGCTGTTTCTTCTATCAGGTGAATAACCAATATCAAGTAAAAAATCTACTATTTCATTGCTTGTTAAATTTACTACTGAAATATGTAGTGGCGTATTGCCATCAGAATCTGTTAGATCTATATCGTTAGTAAGCACTGCTTTTACTAAACTGATGTCTTTATTAAAGACTAACGAAAGAGGTGTTCTACCGTGAGTGTCTCGTGCAAGAGCATTCCCACCTGCTGCGTTAACGATACCAACCAATTCAATATTCTCAGTTTCTACCGCTTCGTGATACGCGTTTCTTCCATACATGTCAGGTATAGATGCACTTGCACCATTTGCAAATAGCACTCGTACGTTCTGAATGTTTTGCGCTTGAATTGCATCCATAACTGGAGTTCTCCCTGCTGTGTCTGCTGCGTGTATATTTGCGCCTTCTTGCAACAATAAGGTTAGCATATCTATCTTACCATTTCTGGCAGCTTGGTGTAAGGGTGTTTTGCCTGCAAGGTTTTGAGCATTTATATCAAAGCCATTGTTTATTGCCAATCTAGCAGCTTCTCCAGCATTCCAACGTATACTGTAGTGAACTATAGTATCGCCTAAGTAATTTCTTAAATTTCTATCAGCGCCATTTTGTAGAAGTAACTGAATAGCTTCAATATTATTTGCTTTTACAGCATTAAAAATGGGGCTTTCCCCGTTTGTGTTTTGAGCATTAGGATCGCTTCCTTTTTCAAGTAGGCTCCAAACAGCTTCATTTAATTGCCATTCAGCTGCATAGTGAAGGGGAGTATTACCAGACCCATCTTTTGCTTTTATTACTTCAGATGTAAGAACCCAGTCTTGTACATCTGCTCCCCAAGTAAGTGCTAAGCGTAGAGGAGATGAATTATCACTGTCAGATGAAAAAACATCGGCTCCACTTGCTAGCAGCTGTTCACCAATTGTTCTTCTGTTTTCTTGCACGGCAAGGTATAAAGGAGAATGTCCATTTCTATTACGAGCATTCACGTCAATGCCCATATCTAATAAGAAAACAACCTGATCAATGCTTGCATTTTTAGCTATTGCAATGTGTAGAGCCGTATTTCCCAGTGAGTCTCTGTTTGCAAAATTATTACTATTTATGAGTTGTTTAGTCATATCTAATCCTGCATCTAGGGATTTAAACAAAGGAGTGATGTTATTTATATCTGCGGCATAGATGTCTGCACCTCTGCTTGAATAAAACTCAATATGTTCAGCTAGTCTCTTTTCAACTGCTTGTGCGAGAGGTGTTACACCCTTTTTATTTCTTTCGTTTATATCTGCACCATTTGAGACTAGGTATTCTAAGATTTGAATATTAGACTCGGTTAGAGTTGCTATGTGTAATGCTGTATCACCAAATGAATCTGTTGCATTTATGTTAGCGCCATTTAGAAGTAATGACTCATATATTTCAAACTGGTTTTCTTCAGGTGTTATTATAAGTAATGGTGTTTTTCCTAGACTGTCTCGAGCGTTTACATCAGAGCCAGCAGCTAATAAAGTTTTTACAATATCGACGTTTCCATATCTAATTGCTTCATGCAAGGGTGTTGCGCCCGAACTATCTTTTGCATTAACTGAGGCACCTGATTGCAGTAAGTATTCTACCATATGCTTTTCGCCCAAAATAACGGCAAGGTGCAGCGGGGTTTGTCCTTCATCAAAACGTATAGAAGGATTTCTTGTTTTAATTGCATCTTCAAAAAATCCAAAGGTACCACGCTCTGGCGCTGCATTTCCTAGAATTAATTTTGCTGCAATTTCAACTGATATTAAATCTTTTTGACTGTATGCGAGAAGCAAAGGACTAATGCCATAGTTATCTTTTATAGATAAAGACAATTTATGTTCAATTGCATAATCAATTCCGTTTAAATCGCGATTTTTTACTAAGTAGTGAACAACAGATTCTCCATGGATATCTTGTAAAGTTCCTGTGTGCTGCGTAAGTAATGATTCATAGAATAATTCGCCCTTTGTTAACCCAATTTCTATGGCCGTGTTTCCTTCATTATCGCGGGAAAAAATATTATTACTAATTGCTGCTAGTAGTGTGGACGATGCAACACCACCATTTTTAACAGCCAAATGTAGGGGTGTATCACCACTTAAGTTCTTAAGTTGTGAATTAGCACCCTTAAATAATAAAAAATATACAATGTCTGCATTATCTACAAGGGCTGCAGTATGTAATGCAGTGTTTCCATTTTCATCTGCTAAGTTTATGTCTGCTTGAGTTTCAAACAATGCTTGTACTTCATCACTCCTGCCAGCCATTATTAGCTCTTGCACGCTCATTGGCCTGCCACTATCTTGACCTTGAAATGATGTAATGCATGAAAAAAAGGTGGATGAAATTACTATTACTAGTAAACTCTTAAAAAAAATATTCATAAAATCTCCTGTTGGTAAAAATACGTTTTTGCGGTATCTTACGTATATATTATCGAAAAATAAAAGGTAAGAATTTAGTGCAATGAAGTAAATATTAAATATTTATTTTGTTGAAAATGCATAGCCATCTTTAATCTTTTTTTGCGATATGGTATAATTGTGTACAGCAAAGCGAGGTAATATGAAAATTAAAAAACAAAAGTTTGCCGTTTTGAGTAATGGCAAAAAGGTAAACTTATACACTGTTTCAAATGACTCAATGTCATTTTCTGTGATAAATTACGGATGTATAATAACAAGTATTATTGTTCCATCTGCTCCTGATTCAGAGAGAAAAGGTATAAGTGATGATATTGTTCTTGGGTATTCAACAATGGGCGGATACATACAAGACTCAGCAACATATTTTGGAGCTTTTGTAGGAAGATTTGCAAATAGAATTGCTAATTCAAAATTTTCTTTAAATGGTTTAGAGTATAAACTCGATGAAAACAATGGAAAACATAGTTTACATGGTGGCTTTGATGGCTATAATCGTATGGTGTGGAAATCTAAAGAAGTTGCTACAAAAGAAGGTCTTGGAGTCTGTTTTACACGTACAAGTCCTGATGGAGAGCAAGGGTTTCCCGGTAATGTTAAAATGAAGGTTAGCTATATTCTTACAAATAAAAATCAGATTATTATGAATTATGAGGCAAAAACAGATGCAGATACTCCAATCAATTTAACAAACCATTCTTATTACAATTTGAAAGGTGAAGGTAAGGGTGAAATTACATCACATATTATGATGATAAATGCTGATAACTATTTGCCCGTTGGAAATGACTTGATACCTACAGGTAAGCTTGCAGATGTTTCAAAAACACCATTTGATTTTAGGGCGCCAAAAGTTGTTGGAAAAGAAATAGGTGGTGCTGGTGGCTATGATCATTGCTATTGTCTAAATGAGGGAAAAGATAAGATTCGTCTTTGTGCAGAAGTAAAAGAACCTACAACTCGTCGTGTTATGACTGTGCACACAGACCAAATTGGTGTACAGTTTTATTCTGGTAATTTCCTCGATATAGCATGTGGCAAAAATGGCTCAAAATATCCTCAACACACAGGCTTTTGCTTGGAAACACAATGTTATCCAGATAGTCCCAATCAACCTAATTTTCCGACGTGTATCCTAAAAAAAGGTGAGGTTTATTCTTCAACAACTATTCATAAGTTTGATATTTACTAGATAAAAAAACTGCTGATTTTTCAGCAGTTTTTTTTACAGAGGCTGAATAATTGCTGTTGCAGACAAAAGCTCTTCTAGCACTGTTTTTCTTAATTTTCCTGTAAATGTTTATAGGTGTACAAAACATAATTATTTTGCGAGTCTATAAATTTCTCTCATGTCATCATAATCTAGTACCTTAAATGAGCCTACTGTCCTCTTCTTTTGAAATGAACATTTGTATGCTAACTCATCAATTTGAGAATCAGACAGGTTTAGGCGTAGTTTTGAAATAGAAGTTGGCATTCCTATTGAGTCAAAAAAATCATCCATCTTTTTAATACATTGTAACGCTGCTTCCTTATCATCGGTTTGATTTATAGAAAATACTGTTCTTCCAAGTTTTGCAAAACGTGCATAGTTTGTATCTGCAACATATTTAGCCCACGTAGACCATATAGCAGAAAGCCCTGCGCCGTGCGTAACATCAAACATACCACTAAGCTCATGTTCAATTTGATGCGTTGACCAGTCAGCAGTACTATATCCACACTGTGTTAAATAGTTATGTGATAGACTTCCTGCCCACATAATTTCGGCACGTGCGTTATAATCGTTAGGATTTTTCTTTAAGAGTAAACCATTTTCAATGGCTGTTTTGATTAAACCTTCTCCAATATAATCTGTCATCATACAGGTGTTATCAAAATTATCGGGGTCTTTATAAAAGTATCTTTCTAGTGTGTGCATGATTATATCTACAACACCACTCATAGTGTGCCAGTCCGTTAGCGTCATAGTTAGTTCTGGATTTAAGATTGAAAAAGCACACCGACACATATCATTTGAATAGCCACGCTTAATTAAACCATCTTCATTTGTAATAACAGTATTTGGGCTCATTTCACTGCCTGCAGCTGCAATGGTCAATATGCTGCCAATTTTTAAACATGATTTTGGCTCTACTTTACGCAAGTAAAAATCCCATACATCAAAATCTACACAAGACCCTAATGCTATTGCTTTTGCAGAATCGATAACGCTTCCTCCGCCAACTGCTAATATAAAGTCGATGTTATTTGATTTACAAAGTTCAACTCCCTTGTGTACCAGTGATAGTAACGGATTAGGGACAACTCCACCAAGGCTGATATACTCTATACTTTCCTTTTTTAAAGATTCATACACTTTATCAAGAAGTCCAGATTTTTTAGCACTTTCACCACCAAAGTGCACAAGTACTTTTTTTGCACCTGTTTCTTTTATAAGAGAACCTACTTGATTTTCTGTATCTTTACCAAAAATAACTTTTGTAGGCGTATAAAAATTAAAATTTTGCATTAATACCTCCGATGCTTTCCTTTCATAATTATATCACACAAAACATATACTGTACAAGACTGGATATGGAGTAATTGCATTATATGAAAGCAGTAAACTTGACAAAAAAAATAAATCATGTGATAATGCTTGCAGATTATTTTTAATTGAAATAGTAGGAATAATATACACTAAAGGGAGTAAAAGATGGATGATACACAAGCAGTACTTGGTATAGAGTTGGGCTCCAGTCGCATAAAATCAGTTTTGGTAGATAAAAAGGGTTGCGTGCTAGCGACAGGAATACATGACTGGGAAAATAAACTTGAAAATGGCTATTGGACGTATTTACTTGAAGATGTTTGGAAAGGAATTCAAGGTTCATTTTCAAATATCTGCGCTGACTATAAGAATAAAACGGGTGAAAATTTGACAACTGTAGCAGCAATTGGTGTAAGCGCTATGATGCACGGGTATTTGCCCTTTGATAAAGATGGAGTTCAATTAGCCGCTTTTCGTACTTGGAGAAACACAAATACCGCAAAGGCTGCAGAATTTTTAACTGAGGAGCTTCAGTTCAATATACCTGAAAGATGGAGTATTGCTCATTTATATCAATGCATTAGTGATAATGAAGAGCATACAAAAAATATAGACTTTATGACTACGCTTGCAGGTTATGTGCATTGGAAATTAACTGGTGAAAAAGTTCTTGGAATCGGAGACGCCTCAGGTATGTTCCCCATAGACAGTGTTGCAAAGGATTACGACGCAGGTTTAATTAAAAAAACTAATGAACTTTTAAGTGCAAAAGGCTTTACTAATAGAGTTGAAAGCATTTTTCCAAAAGTGCTCGTAGCTGGTGATAAGGGTGGGGTGCTTTCAGAAGATGGTGCAAAACTTCTTGATCCAACTGGAACTTTTAAATCAGGAATTCCACTTTGTCCTCCAGAAGGTGATGCAGGAACTGGCATGGTGGCAACAAATAGTGTTACACAACGCTCTGGAAATGTATCTGCTGGTACTAGTATCTTTGCAATGATTGTATTAGAAAAAGCATTAAAAAAGCTACACAGAGAAATTGACATGGTTACAACACCTTGTGCAAGCCCTGTAGCCATGGTTCACTGTAACACATGTACATCGGAGCTTGATGCATGGGTTAAAATGTTTCATGAAGTGGTTAAACTTACAAATGATGCTATTCCCCTTAGCGATATATATAATTTAGTTTATCAAAAAGCACTTGAGGGAGATAGTGATTGTGATGGTTTACTAAGTTATAATTATTTTGCTGGAGAGCCTATTACAAAAGTGGAGAAGGGTGTGCCATTACTGCTACGAAGGCCGGATACAAAAATGTCTTTTGCAAACTTTGCTCGAAGCCAGATCTATGGAACACTTGCTACACTAAAAATTGGAATGGACATATTGTTTAATGAAGAACATGTTGCTTTAGATTCTTTACTTGGTCATGGCGGTTTATTCAAGGTGCCTAAAGTTGGTCAAAAAATTATGTCTGATGCTCTTAATATACCTATAGCAGTAA
Organism: uncultured Treponemataceae bacterium; assembly: GCA_964369735.1. GTDB lineage: Bacteria > Spirochaetota > Spirochaetia > Treponematales > Treponemataceae > CAYJFX01. Next base: position 13,171 of record CAYJFX010000021.1, on the reverse strand, counting down.
TGAAAAATGCTGGGGAAGGTGGTCCTTGGGGTATAGCCGTATTGGCAGGCTTTATGCTTTATAGAGACAATGAGGAAACATTGAAAGACTATTTGGCCAATAATATTTTTGAAGGATCTAATGGTAGTGTTATATCACCAACTCAAGACGATGTAGATGGTTTTAAGCGATACATTGAGATGTACAAAAAAGGCTTATCTGCAGAAAATGCAGCAGCTGAAATACTATAAAAAAAAGGGCAACATATTGTTGCCCTTTTTTATGAGTGCGGCAGTATTTTAAACTTAAAAACTAATGTTTGATGTCATGGTAAAAGTACGAGAGCCATACTCTTTATCAAGCATTAATAAAGCTTCACTTGAATTACCGGCAATTTTTAAACGCCCAATAATGTCTGATACAGTTTTTTCTTCTTCAACTTGTTCGGTAATAAACCATTGAAAATAGCTTTCAGATTTTATGTCAACCATCTCTCTTGCTTTTATAAAAATGTTGGTTATTGATTTTGTTACAGATCTTTCATGTGCATATGATGCTTCAAAGATTTCAAGAATTGAATTCCATTTACCTTCAGGTTTTTTAATTGTTTCAAGTTCAACTGCATATCCTCTATCTTGTATGTAATTCATCATGTATGCTGCATGTGACATTTCTTCTTTAACTTGTGTTCTCATCCACTTTTCAAATCCTGAAAAACTGTGTTCAGAGCACCATCCAGCCATTGCTAAGTAAAGATATGCAGAGTAAAGCTCTTTGTTTACTTGTTCTTGTACCATTTTTAAAACATCTTGATTCATCATTATCTCCTAATATAAGTTTATATATTATAATTATGAGGCATGAACGCGAATTTGTCAAATCTTTTTTCGACTAAGGTAAGAGATATAAAAAAAAGAGTAACAATGTCACTGTTACTCTCTATTATTAACTCTTAAAACCAGTATCTAAAACCTAGACTCAAACCAAGATCTACGGTATTAAATACGTTAAATGGAATTTCTTGTCCAATAGGAAGTCCTAAAAGTGTGAGTGCTGAATAGGCATCACTTGTTATAAAACCAATTAAGTTAACACCTACATATACCTCTGTAAAAATTTCCCATGGCTCCCAACCAGGACTGTCAACAAGCCAAGAAAAACCAATTGGCATTCGAGCCCCAATATCTAAAGCAAAAACATTTCCCAGTACCATTTCTACATCTGCACCTGGCCCTAAATAAAAGTATACATCGGCTAATTCGATTGTACCAATATAATTATGAATCATCCAGCGATCTGCTGTAACTGCAATTCCTAGGTTTTGACCATCAAAACCTAATCCAGCACCCCAAATGAGAGGCATAGATTCTAGTTTTCCTGTAAAAGATACGCCGCTAAGCGTACCTCCACCAACACTTACTCCAGCTGCATCGCCTGTTGCATATTGTGCAAATGCACTCATTGGTATTATCGCTGTTAATAGTAAGCAAAGAATTGTGATAAAAATTGTTTTTCTCATTATGTTCTCCATGTATTTATCAAGTTATAGATATAATTATAGTGGTTTCGCCCTCATTGTCAAGCCAGAACTACTACTTACTTGCAATTATTTTTTTTATTATATATAATCCGCATTACAGTGAGAGAGGAATTGTATGGAAAAAATACCTTTATTTGGTCATAGAAAATTTTATAAAAAAGCACTAGCTATTGCTCTTCCTGTGATGCTACAACAGTTTATAACGGCACTTGTTTCCCTTGTTGATAATTTTATGGTTTCGGCTTTAGGTGACTCAATGATGGCCTCTGTAAATGTTGCAAATCAATTTAACTTTTTATTTATAGTACTATTAAATACAGTTATGATAGCAGGTGGTGTATATCTTGCTCAGTATAAGGGTGCTCAAGATGATTGGGGAATGAAGCAAGCCTACAGATTCAAAATCCTAGTAGCAGTACTAATAGGAATAATCTACGGAGCATTCTTATTTCTTAATCCATCACCGCTCATTAATATTATGACCCATGGCAATGCGGCTCAAGCCGAGCTCGTCCAGCATGGCTCAGACTATATGAAAATAATTGCATTTACTGCACTTTTTATGCCATTTTCATTTGCTATTGGCTCTTCATTTCGGGAAATAGGAAAGCCTACTATCCCTCTTGTTATTTCTGTTTGTGCAACTCTTATAAATACTTTTCTAAACTGGGTATTTATTTATGGAAATTTAGGAGCACCACGCTTAGAAGTAGAAGGAGCGGCCCTTGCGACTGTAATAGCTAGAGTTTTTGAAGCACTAATATTTATTTTATATGCAAAATATCATAAGGCTCCTTTCTTCGTAGGATTTAGAAAACTTTTAAAGGTCGACATTCCAATGTTTATTGAGATAGCACGCAAATCTACCTTGGTATTTTTTTCAGAAATAATGTGGGTAGGCTCAGAAATGTTTTTAACCGCATTGTATAACTCACGAGGGGGTGCTGAAAATGTTGCAGGAATGGCGGCAGGGTTTGCAATTGCAAATATTTTTTATCTAGTATTTGCAGGCATTCATACTGCAACCGCTGTTTTGGTAGGGAATAGGTTAGGTGCCGGACACTTACAAGAAGCTCAAATTAGGGCTAAGTGGTTAATGAGTGGGTCGGTTGTTGCAGGAGCCGGAATAGGTCTTTGTATGATAGCTTCAACGCTAGCCATACCAGTTATTTTTGGAAACTTAACAAACGAAGCACATGTTATAACAAAGCACCTTTTGTATGTTGTGGGCTTTTACATGCCAATGTGGGCATTATTAAATGCGCAGTTTTCTGTTTCGAGGGCAGGCGGTGACACGGTATTTGGTGTTGTTGTTGATGTTCCTGTAACGTTTATTCTCTTTGCACCCATTGCGGCAATTTTTACTGTGTACACAAGTGTATCAGCACCGTTAATATTCGCACTTGCAAAACTATCAGATTTTGGCAAACTCGCGCTCGCATTTTATTTTTTAAACAAAAAAAGATGGGTGAAAAAACTAACCAAAGATGATCATGGTGTAGAGTAATACATAAAACGGTATTGAACTAATTTGTTCAATACCGTTTTATTTGTGCAATTATGTTTTAGCTTTGTATTCATAACCACATAGTTCATAATTCTTTAATTTATTCGAGTGAGTTCCAGCAAGGCACACCTGACCGTTACCAGTTACACCTTCTGCTCTGCCATCTTTTGTTGGGTCAACATATCGTATAAACCATTCTTCCATGATAGATTTTAATTCTATAATTCGATCGCTGTAAGCTTCATTATCTATGAGGTTATTAGTTTCTTCGGGATCTAACTCTAGATTATAATATTCATTGGGTCCGTAGGGGTATCGATGAATGTACTTATCCTTTTCCGATCTAATCATTCGAACAGGACCATACTCATCAAAAACAACTACTATATTTTCGTGGTTAACCTTATTACCAAGTAAGACATTTGCAAAGCTTTTCCCTGGTAAATTAGGGTTTTCTTGCCCTGCAATACCCAGATAGTCAAGCAAAGTTGGTAAAAAGTCGTAAGCACTTACCATATCATTGACGATAAGACCTTTTTTTATTCGCTCGGGATGCCACATAATCATAGGAACTTTTATAGACGTATCATACATATTCATTGGAAATGTACCATTTCCCTTTCCCCAAATACCGTGATGCCCCAAGTTAAATCCGTTGTCAGATGTAAAAATAATCATTGTATTATCATATTGACCGATTTCTTTTAGATACGATAGGATTTTACCAACACCATTGTCAACTCCTGTAACTGCAGCATAGTAACCCTGTAAGCTCTCTTGTGGGTGTTCAACATTTTCCTTTGTTAGGGCATCAGGAGCAGTTGAGAAAACGGCATCTGGATGCATTGGTAGTGTAGGGCAAGTATCAAACTTACAGTCTTTATATAAATCAACTAACTCTTTAGGATGATTACCATTTGTCCAGGGGCTATGTGGGGCAGTATAATGTATTGACATGTAAAAGGGCTTGTCATTTTTATTCATTTCACCAATAAACTCAATAGCATTGTCAGTAATTCTGTCTGTTATATAACCTTCTTCTTCTACGAGCGTACCATTTTTTATCATTGGTGCATTATAATAATTACCACCCCCTTGTTGATGCGTATACCATTTTGAAAAGCCTTTTTGTGGTGTGACGCTATCACCTAAATGCCATTTACCACTAATTGCGCACTCATAGCCAGAGTCTACTAAGTCCTCCGTATAACCTCTGAGGCCTTTTAAATACTCAATTGAATCCTTCCCAACATTACCCTTTCTAATCCAATCATGAACGCCGTGCTGTGAAGGTATCATACCTGTCAAAAGTGAGGCGCGAGCTGGTGAGCATACTGGTGAAGTGCAAAAAAAATTCTTAAAATTAGCACCTTCCCTTGCTAAATTATCTATATTAGGTGTTATTATTTCGTTATTTCCATTGCAACCAAGGGCCCAATAACCTTGGTCATCCGTAAGAAAAAAAATAATATTTGGTAGTTTTGATTTTGTTGTGTTCATTGTGTCTCCATTTAATCTTTTATTACCACCACTTAATTTGTTCAGTAATATACTTACGTAATGAAACAAATTCCTCAGATGTAACATCGCGTGGTCTTTCAAAATTTATATCTAAGCTTTCTTTTATGACTGCAGGCTTGTTTGATAGTATTAAAATTCGGTCAGCTAAGTAAATTGCTTCTTCAATGTTGTGTGTAATAAATATTACTGTGCTTCCAAATTCTTTCCAAAGTTTTATAACTTCATCCTCTAAGTAAAAACGCATTTTTATATCCATTTGACCGTATGGTTCATCCATTAGCAGTAAATCGGGATATGTACTAAATGCTCTACCTATAATAATTCTTTGTTCCTCACTTACCGATAGTTGGCTTGGATAAGCATTTTCAAGCTCTGACATGCCTAAAAGCTTTAATATTCTATGCGTTCTTTCATTCATTTCATTTTTTGGTGTTTTCTTTATTTTCATGCCAAACTCAAGATTTTGTTTAACTGTCAACCAAGGCATTGTTGATGGCTCTTGGAAGGCAAAAGATATATTGTGTTTTTTTGGGTTTGCTGGCTCACCATCAATGTACAATTCTCCCTCTGTTGGCTGATATATTCTTGTTAGCAAGTTTAAGAAAGTTGTTTTACCACACCCAGTAGGACCAACAATACAGATAAATTCTCCTTTCTTTACGGTAAAGTTTATATTATCTAATACTAGCAAATCACCAAATTTTTTTGTTAGGTTTTCGGCCTTAATTTTTTCATGTTCTGACATACTGTTTCCTTTTTAATATTACAATGCTAGGTCTGTATTATTAGAAATAATTTTACGTAGTTCTAAAAATTTACTGTCCATAGTATCACGCGGTTTCGGGATAGTAATATCGTATATTTCTTTTATTTTTGCAGGATAATTTGTAAACAAAATTATTCTATCACCCAACAATAATGCTTCTTCTATATTGTTAGTAACAAAAATTACGGTTCTCTTGTCTTGGGATGCTATATTTTGAACTTCATTTTGCATACTATAACGAGTTTGTGCATCTAGTGCACCAAAAGGTTCATCCATTATTAGTATTTTTGGCTCATTCGCATACGCTCTTGCAATACCTGCTCTTTGTTTCATGCCCCCTGATAGCTGATAAGGGTAGTGATTTTCAAATCCTGTGAGCTTTACTAAATCAATAAAGTACTGTGCCGTTTTTATATATTCATCCTTTAAAACGCCTCTGTTTCTAGGCCCAAAAGTAACATTTTCCATAACTGTTAGCCATGGAAGCAGACCTGTTTTTTGAAAAACCATCCCTATATTTGGATTCGCTCCAGTTATTAATTCATTGTCTAAATATATGTTACCTGAGTCTCTCGTCATAAGTCCTGAAATAAGATTAAGTAAAACGCTTTTTCCACAGCGCCCCGGTCCTAAAAGAACTAAGAATTCCCCATCATAAACATCAAATGACACAGTGTCTATAGCAATTTCAGATTTATTCTTTGACCGCTTAGCAAATGATTTAGTAATGTTTTCAAGTTTTAATCTGATAATGCGCTCTTGTTCCATGGACATAATTTCCTTTCAATAAAATTTGTAAATACTGCTAAAAAAGCACCAGTTAGGCCAATAGCCACCATGCCCGCCATAACCAGTGAGACATCAAAAACTTCCATACCACGATTAATTAAAAATCCTAATCCTGCTCTGGCAGCAAGCATCTCTGCCGCTAAAACAACCATGAGTGCCATACCTGTTCCATTTCTGACACCTGCAAATATGGCTGGAAGAGCAGCCGGAATTACAATAGTTGTTAGTAATGCCCTCTGTGATGATGCATTAAACATTTTCCCCACATCGAGAAATAATGGTGAAACCATTTTAATTCCTGTATACGCATTAACAACAATTGGCATCAATGCTGCCATAAAAATCATAATAATTTTTGATTCTTCACCGATACCAAACCACATAACCATTAAAGGTATCCATGCAAGCATTGGAATTGGGCGTATACATTCAAATAAAGCACCTACAGTAGCTCTAATACCTTTACTCCAGCCAATGAGTACTCCTAAGGGTACTCCTACAATAATTGCTAGCAGTAATGCTATAGCTACTCGTAACAAACTTACCCCTATATGGCCGAACAAGGTGTAACCACTTAATTCATTGAAGAATAAATCAATCATTTTTTGTGCAACCCTTATCGGTGTTGGAAATATTATTGGATTTGATGATGAGCCCATAATCCAAAGTATGAATAATACAAGTATTCCAAAAAAAGGTAAAAAGTAATACATCACATTTGTAAATTTATTTGTATAATCTTTAGACTCTACTGCCTCTTTCTTTGAGAATAATTTCATAGAATGCCTCCTCTTACGACTCGCTTTTCTATCAATGAAAAGACTAAAGTAAAAATATAGCCAATAAAACCTATAACTATCATACCCAAAACAACAACATCGGCTCGTCCAAAATTTCTTGCCATATTTATCATATATCCTAGCCCCGCAGATGATGCTAGCATTTCTGCCGCTACTAAACAGCTCCATGAGCTTGCCAGCGCAATTCTCATACCCGCAAAAATAAGTGGTACAGCAGAGGGGATACCTACATGCAAAAAAATATAAAAATCAGAGGCACCATATACTTTTGCAACATTTATTAGTACTTTGCTAGTCTGTCGTATTCCTGTATATGAGTTTAAAACACAAGGAATAAAAGCTGTCAAAAATATTATGATGGCCTTAGCTTCTAGTCCTACACCAATCCAAACAATCATAAGAGGAATCCATGAAACTGCTGGAATAGGGCGAACAACTTCAAAAACAGGTCTCAGAAATCTGTCAAATAGTCGATACCAACCCATTAGTAAGCCCAAAGGTATACCTACTATTATGGCAAGTAAAAAACCCGTCATAGATATTTGCAAACTTGTTACAATGTTTTGCCAAAGCAGATTGCCATCTGGACCTGTGTTATCTAATTTAAAAACAAATGCAGATAAAACTTCGGTCGGGGATGGAGTAAATTTTCCAACAATAATATCATTTGAGGAAAGGAACTGCCATGTCCCTAAGAAAATAACAAATGTAATAATTGTCATTAGTGTATATTTTAAATCTTTATTTTTAGATATATTTTTTTGCATAATTATTGCCTTAAATAAAAGGCAAAGGTAGATATACTACCTTTGCCATAAGTTGTTATCGGGCTGCTTTAACAGCATCTAGCCCTTCACCAATAAAGAGCATATCTTGATTTTCAATCATAAATTCTCTATCTGATTCTTGATAGTTACCTTGATCAACAAAAAAGTCCATAACACCCATTAGCATATCAAGCGATTTATACATTGTTCCATACTCATTATCTACTGTTTCTGTGAAGAATTCGTAGTTTTCATCGAGTGTATAATAATGTGTTTCGCGTAAGTATTCTAGGTTTTCTTCATAAGGAACAGCTGTACCTTCTGCTTCACCCCATTCTGTAAGAATACGTGCAGCTACTTGCATATTTTCATCAGAAGCCATCATCCAATCTAATGTAGCATAGTGAAGCTCAAGTATTTTTTCTATTGCCGCACGCTTAACAGGATCTGACCATGCATCTAAGCTAGTACCATAAGCAGTTGCTAAACTTATGCCTGCATCATTTCCTTCGATTACTGGAACAAAACCTTGGTCAACGAGATCAGCATCGTAACATTGGAAATTCCAAACTCCCCAAGTCTCACCTCTGCCTGCAAACATAGCCGCATTTACGTTAGGAGCATCCATATAAACGGGCGTAACATCTTGTAGCGATATGCCAATATTTGTCATAGCATGTCCCATAAGGTATTGCAAGGTGCTTCCTGCTTGCATGTATACCTCTCGTCCGCTCCAATCTTCTGCAGTACCAATGAACCCACTGTCATTTCTTACTGCACTTGCTAGTGGGTCATCTCCTCGTACATAAAACTTTTGAATTACAGAATCATCATTTATGTAAGTAAGCATTGATGCAGTTCCCTGTGCGCAACCAATAACAATTCCACCAAAACCACTACCAAACAAATCTATTTCGTTTGCTGCTACTGCCTCAACTCGAAGAGGGCCTGATGCTGATGGAAACCATTCCAACGTAACGCCTAAGTTTTCCATGGCCCCTGATTTCCATGCAACATAAATGGGTACTGATAACTGATATCCTACACCATCACCATAACGAATTGTTGTTGGCTCACTTACAGGAGCGATATCTTCGTAAAATAGTTTTACACTTTCATAAAGCTCACTATCGACATTTGCTGCTGAGACTTCCTCTGAATTTTTTGAACATGAGGTAATAATCCCCATTACCAACAAAGCAATCAGTAATACTACAATTTTCTTTGCCTTCATTTTAAACTCCTTTAACTTGCAAATTTGAGTACACAACCGTATACATGTTGTGTTACTTTTTAATATACGAATTATAACACTTGACATTGTATTTGTAAAATATTATTATCAAATAATAAATATAAGCATTTACTTATGTTTTGGAGTTTTTATGACAATTAGGCATTTAAATACATTCGTAACCGTATGTGAATGTGAATCAATTACGGGAGCAGCAAAAAAATTATTTATTTCACAACCTGCAGTGAGTATAACAATTCGTGAGCTTGAAAATGAGTACGGGGTTAAACTTTTCGAACGCTCAACGCGTAAAAGGACACTAACAGAAATAGGAAATGAAATATACAAGCACTCAAAAAAAATTTTAGCAATGTTTGACGATATGAGACTTGAAATTACTGATAAAAAAACGCATCAAGCTCTTAGAGTGGGGGCTGGAATTGCATTTGGGAAGCTGATGTTGCCAGCTCTTGTACAGGAATTTAAATCTCAAAAAGATAATTGTGAAATATATATTACTATTGATTCTTCCGAAGTAATTGAACCTATGATTTCTCTTGGTGAATTAGACATTGCATTTATGGAAGGCACAACCCATTCTCCAGTGCTTGAACGATTTGAACTATCAAGTTCTCCAATTGTAGCAGTATGTCATAAAGACCATATTTTTGCTAAAAATACTAAGATAACTCCGTCTATGCTGGCTAGTGAAAATCTTTTATTGAGAGAGCGTCGTAGTCCAACGCGTGATGCTGTGAATAGCTATTTTTCACAGCATGGATTATCGTTTCGTCCAAAATGGGAAAGTTCAAGCGCCCTTGCACTTTTAGAAGCAGCTAATGAAAAGCATGGTATCGCAATTCTTCCATTAGATCATTTTTGCTACTTTAAAATTTCAGACTTAGTAGTATTAAATGTTCCAACCTTACAATGTTCAAGAAAAATGTATGTGGTTTTTCGTAAGGGATTTACAATTAATCCTTTAGGTGAAGAATTTATTTCACACACACGGAAATTTATTCTTGACAGGGAAGTTGAAATATTTAAGAACCTAAAAGACTTTTAATTTTTAGTGTAGAAAAATAAATAGTATCTTCACATTGTCTTTAGTAATGAAAACTTTTTAAAGATATCATAAATACTTAACTATTTTAGTTATAACCTACTTGTCTATTTTTTATAAATCTCTTATAATAAATTAAGCTACAAATGTACAAAATTATACAAACTAGTTTTTTATTACAAGGAGATTGAATGATTCACAATAAGAAAACAATTAACTTCAATCAAAAAGATGAAGTGTATGGCTCACTAGGTGTTCATAGAGTTCTTCCAAAATTTAAAATTCCTAGCGAAGAAATGGAAGCGCGACAGGCTTATGAAGGCGTTCATAATGAATTAATGCTCGATGGTAATGCATCACAAAACCTTGCAACTTTCGTGCAAACCTGGGAAGAGGATGAAGTGCATCGGCTAATGGATGAGTGTATTGTAAAAAATATGATTGATAAAAGTGAATATCCTCAAACAGCAGCCTTAGAAGAAAGATGTGTTCATATGCTTGCAAATTTATGGAACAGTCCTCAGGCCGATACAACGCTTGGGACATCAACAACTGGTTCATCAGAGGCCGCAATGCTCGGAGGACTTGCAATGCTTAGAAACTGGCGCAATATGAGAAAGGCACAAAATAAGCCTTTTGATAAACCAAATATTGTATGTGGAGCTGTGCAAGTATGTTGGCATAAATTTGCGCAATATTGGGACGTTGAGCTTAGAGAAGTTCCCTTAGAAAAGAATAAATATGTGTTACAGGGAAAGGATATCGCAAAGTATGCAGATGAAAATACAATCTGTATTGTAGTAACCTATGGTTTAACTATGACACTGCACTATGAGAGCGTAGAGGAAATTTCAAATGCTCTTGATGCCTTGCAACAAGAAAAAGCATTGGATATACCAATACATGTTGACGGAGCAAGTGGTGCGTTCTTAGCCCCCTTTTTAGATGACCAACGGGAGACTCCATGGGATTTTAGAGTATCTCGTGTTAAATCAATAAATGCATCTGGACACAAATTTGGGCTAGCTCCTGTTGGTGTTGGTTGGATTATATGGAGAGACGCAAGCTGTCTACCTGTTGAACTTATATTTAATGTAAATTATCTTGGTGGTAATATGCCTACATTTGCGCTTAATTTTTCAAGACCTGGAGGACAAGTCGTAGCACAGTATTATAACCTAATTCGTCTTGGAATGGATGGCTATAGAAAAATACAAACGGCTTCATATGAAACCGGTCAATGGCTTGCAAAACAATTAGAAAGAATTACCTATTTTGACATTATATACAATGGAGTAGGTGGTATCCCTGGTGCTGTTTGGAAACTAAAAGAAGGCATTACGGTGCCATTTTCATTATATGATCTTGCAGATAGACTTCAAACTAGAGGATGGCTTGTACCTGCCTATTCTCTACCAAATAATATTACAGATATTGTTGTACAGCGAGTGCTAGTAAAACAGAACCTAAGTCGCGATATGGCAAGTTTACTCTTAGATGACATCTATCGAAGTGTTAAATATTTTGAAAAACATCCAATTGTAACATCGTTAACAGAACAGGAAGCGGGCGGATTTAAGCATACTTAAAATATATAGGAGATATTATGAACGAAAAAGTTGAAAAAAAGACACTTGGTGTATTTACCTTGGCTATGATAAATGTAGCTGCTATTGTAAGCCTACGAGGGCTTCCATCTGAAGCGGTATATGGATTATCATCAGTATTTTATTATGTGTTTGCGGCTATTTGTTTTTTAATACCTGTGTCCTTAATTTCTGCAGAAATGGGAACTGGTTGGCAACAAAAGGGTGGTGTGTTTCGCTGGGTAGGGGAAGCATTTGGACCATTTTGGGGTTTTTTAGCAATCTTTTTGCAATGGCTTCAAAATACAATTTGGTTTCCAACAGCATTAACTTTTGCAGCGGTTTCTCTTGCATTTATAGACCCAAATCAAAGCTTTGCTGCAAGTCTAGCCGAAAATAAATATTATACACTAACTATTGTTTTACTTGTATATTGGGCTGCAACAATAATAAATTTTTTTGGTGTTAAATTTTCAGGAGCTATAAGTAAGTGGGGAGCAATAATTGGTACGCTTATTCCAGGTGTATCTATTATTGCTCTAGGGTGTATTTACTTACTGACTGGAAATGCATCTCAAATAAGTTTTAATGCAAAAGATTTACTTCCCAATATTACAGAGTTTGGAAATCTTTCTCTTGCTGTAAGTATCTTTTTATTTTATGCCGGTATGGAAATGTCATCTGTCCATGTTCATGATATTCAAAATCCAAAAAAAAATTATCCTAAAGCAATTTTCCTTGCATCAATTATAACGGTATGCATATTTGTTTTAGGAACACTTGCAATTGGTGTAATTATACCTCATAGTCAAATTAGTCTTACGCAAAGTTTGCTTGTAGCCTATTATGATGTTTTTAAGATATTTAATGTTGAGTACTTATCTAGCATTATTGCGCTTTTCTTAGCATTTGGAGTCTTTGGACAAGTATCAACATGGATAGCTGGTCCATCGAAAGGTTTGCTTGCAGTTGGTAAAGCAGGGTATTTGCCACCAGTTTTGCAAAAGCTTAATAGTAAAGGAGTCCAGGTGAACATTTTGCTCATACAAGCCTGTATTGTTACAACTCTTGCTGTTATGTTTGTTCTTCTACCCTCAGTGCAGTCTGCTTATCAGATTTTAAGTGCTATGTGTGTAACACTTTACTTGATAATGTATATTCTATTATTTTTATCATTTATTAAACTTCGAATAAGTCAACCTTCTGTTCCAAGAGATTTTAAAGTACCAGGCGGTCGTTTTGGAATGATTATAATTGGAGGAGTTGGGCTTTTAGCTTGCGTTACTGCATTCTTCTTTGGATTTATTCCTCCGACTCAAATATCAGTTGGTAGTCCTTTAAACTGGATTATGATACTTATAATTGGCAATGTAACAGGTGTTTTAATTCCGTTAATTATTTACAAATTAAAAAAAGATGACTGGAAATCTAAAAATGAAGAAGATTCCTTTGAGCCTTTTAGCTGGGAAGTGCGCAAGGAATAAATAACTGGTAAAATTTTTTAGGGGAGTTTAGATTTCCTAAACTCCCCTAAAAACAGAGTTAGTAACGATTCCTTTTGTATTACAATTGTCCCATCATACCCTGCACTAAAAAGGCAACGACTACAACTAAGGCAG
>CAYJFX010000020.1:0-25341 GCA_964369735.1 uncultured Treponemataceae bacterium | reverse complement strand
TAAAAATTGTGCCGTCATTCATGTGAATAGCTCCACCACCAAGCGACGCACTATTACTACTAATCGTACCACCCGTCATATTAAACTCACCATCTAGCACAAAAACACCTCCACCATTATACGCAGAGTTACCACTAATGATACCGCTCTTCATATTAAAGGTACCTTCTTTTACATACACTGCGCCACCACCAGCAACAAAGCTTGGGTCTGAAGTGTATGCACTTAGCTTCGCATGATTGCCTGTTATTGCGGCCCCATCAAGATTGAGGATTGGGGCTTCATCACTTCCATCTTCCAGTCTCATATACACAGCGGCGCCATGATGAACACCACTTCCACCTGTAAGTGTTAAGTTTTCACCTAAAGTGATATCAATGTTTCCTACCATATGAATAACATGAGAGCTCGCTTTTGCCCTAATGGTACCACCTCCAGCACCGTAACCTTCAAAGCGAATTCTTCTACGAACATCACCAATATAATTTATTTCGGTTGATCGATTGTAAAAGGTGCTTCCCCCTTGTACTTCACCGCTAATTTTTATAACAAAATCAAGATCCCTACCCGTACCAACAATTCTATCAACTGCAGGTTGCACCGTCCTTAATGCCGTTGCCTCACTAACACCACTATTTTCATCACTTCCAGAGCTAGAAACATAATATTGGGCAGAACTAAAAAATACATTGTTTTCATACACACCAAGTATAATTCCTATCTCACTCTCTCCATCATTAAATGCTATATCACTCTTTAAACTCTCAACATCACTTGCTGTCACGGTATAATTCTTACCAACAGCATAGTATTCACCAGAATCTACGCCTGGTGGAGTAATATGAATAGTTTCATCTTCGCCAGTAAGCTCACCTGTAATATACACATTAGCATTTTCATGCATCCCAATATTGTTAGCCTTACCTTCACTGGTGTTATTCGATACCTGAGGGTTTTTGCTTAAGTTGAGAGTACCACCCTGCTCTACATAAACGCCAGCACCACCATAACTAGTAGTTGATTTATTGCCTGTAATTGTTACACCTGTTAAGTTTACCGTACCCCTTTCAACATACACGCCACCGCCATAGTCCGCACTACCGCCTGTTATGGTAAGGTTATCACCAAGGGTAAGATTTACATTACTGTTGTTTACGCGAATACCACGCTTGGCATTTCCTGAATTTATTCTACCTATATCAGAAGATGATACACCTTGCAAGGTAAGGGAAATGGACTTTGAGCCATCAAACACTACCATATTTGAGCTATCATCACCTGCTCCAGTTTCTCCGCTTACATGCACTGTATAATGCACGCCTTCATTTAAGTCTGTAATTTTATCAACGGCACCTTGAATGCTCTTAAATGGATATCGAAGAGAACCTGTTTCACTTTCATCTACACTACTTCCATTAACATAATAATGGCTTTTTATTACTCCCTGCGTTTTTACTGTCACAGAAGATGACACCAAGCCAAATGTATCAATAAAATCAACGGTATAAGAGGGACTTGAAGATCTTGCATCATTTGAAGTAAAAAATATACTACTTCCATCACTTTTTTCCATATAGCCAAGTCCGGTAGGAGATTCAAGAATCACTGCGCCACCATCATCGGTTTCCGGCCTTGCTGTAGAAACCTTTGACGAAACATCAAAAGTTATGTCCCCGCTCTTATCAATTTCTACGGGGTATTTTGTATTATTTATACGAATAAATGCAATATCTGTATGAATACTTTTACGCTCTTCTAAGGTTCCCACATCTAACGCTAGCACCCAGTTATTGACATCTTCACTCGATACTGCATAAACATCTAATGGTGCAATAGGTGCACTATTTGCAATTAATTTATAGCTATAAGAATCAAATTCTCGTCCTGTTTCATCTTCAATTAATTGGATTGTTGCCGATAAGTCCCCACCACCTGCTTCATCAAGTCTTCTCAAATAATCTTCAAAAAAAGTTAGTTCTATTATCGATTTATTACTATCAAGCTGTGTTAATGAATAACCGGCAGCGCTATCACCCTCTTCCCTTGGATTTGGTGGGCCCACTACATCGTTGTCAAAATTTGGAAAGCTCACTATAGATGGGTTAAGAGTATAGTTTTGCGGATTTCGCAAAGTAAAGCGAAGAACTTTGTTTCCATCGGATGGAATATGTGTTACACCGTTTAACACAGGATAATTTGCACCATTTACAAGTTCCTCTTTTTCTATCGCGGCAGTATTGGTATATTTTTCCAAATAGGCGACTATGTCGACCATAAACATTTCACATGATGATAATACAAAGATGAGTGCTAAGCATAAAAAAGGTAATACTTTTTTCATTTTTTCTACTCCATAAAAAACCCAATAAATCCCTATATAATTATAACATAAACTCAAAAAAAAATCTTGGTTTTTCGCAATTTTCTTTCTTTAAAAACCTAGTGATTTTTTTTGTAAAAAATGCTATATTTTCCTTATGAACACACAGCATACTTTTCAAGATTTACCAATGCCAGAGGCAGGCTCTACCGTTATAGTTGGAATGTCGGGTGGCGTTGACTCCACGCTTACAGCTCTCTTACTACGCGACGCAGGTTGCAAAGTTATTGGCGTTACCATGTCTAGCTGGAACGAAGACTTACCAATACCGCCTTCAACAAAGGGCTTCCGCTTTTCATGCTACGGGCCCGATGAGCAAATTGACATAAACCAATGCAAGGCCTTTTGCAAAGAGAACAATATTGAATACCATGTAATTGATGTAAGAAAAGCATACCAAAAGTACGTTTTAGGATACTTTAGAAGAGAATACCGAGATGGAAGAACCCCAAACCCATGTGTTCACTGTAACCAAAATGTTAAATTTGGAGCCCTTTTAGAAGGAGTACGTGCCTTAGGTATTGATTTTGATTATTTTTGCACGGGTCATTATGCAAGAATTGTTACTCCTGACACATCTATTGAAAATTTTTATGGAGACTCTTCAAAAAATGGTAGTGCATTTGATTCTTTTCCAGCAATGGTTGCGTGCGGAACAGATACCTTAAAAGATCAAGCGTACTTTTTACATAGAATTCCAAGTGATGTATTAAAAAAGGTTCGCTTTCCCCTTGGAACATCTACAAAGGCAGAAACAAAAAAAATGGCTCAAGAGATGGGTCTTTTTGCAGCCTCTAGAGCAGAAAGCCAAGACTTTATACCGAGCGAATATTTTGACATTGTGTTTTCAGATAAAGAGTCTATTATTGGAGACATAATTGACATTGACGGAAAAAAACTAGGAACCCACAAGGGAATTGAACATTACACCATTGGACAGCGTCGCGGTTTGGGTGTAAGTTCTACAAAACCCTTGTATGTTCACGCCATAAACAAAGAAAACAACACCGTAGTCCTTGCAGGAAGTGATGATTTAATGTCATCTGAATTAACCGCAGACAATTGGGTGTGGGCAGGAGGATATGCCCCGAAAAATGAGTTTTCAGCAATGGCAAAAATAAGGCTTGCTTCAAAACCTTGCATGGCAACCATTATCCCACTCGATACAGAAAAGGGAAATGCGGCAGAAGCTCGCTACAAGGTGATTTTTGACGCCCCCCAAAGTGCCATTGCACCAGGACAATCCTGCGTTGCGTATATAGACGGCGTTGTATTAGGTGGAGGAGTTATTTGCAATTAATAATTAATAATGCATAATTAATAATTGAAACGAAAATTTATGAAAACGGTATCAACCACCACAAGATTTTTAGTGATACATGAACCTTTTTTTCATACATAAAACGGTCCTATTAATTATTACTTGTTAATTATTACTTAGTTAACGCTTATCCTATACCTTGCAAAGCTTTCTGTTCCGCCTACATTGGATAAAGATATTTCTATTGTATTTGTACCACGAGCAAGAAGAATTTCAGCAAGCCTCATCTTATCCTTTTGAGGATAAACTTCTTCGTAATTATAACTCTTGTTTCCAAAAATAACCAATTTATTATTTCCTTGCTCTAAGGTATCATAGTTTACCATTTCTTTTGCTTCCCCATTCAAAGCAACACTTGAACCATGAAGCATACCCACTGTAGGAATATCCATATATACTGTATACGCCCCTGCTTTAAGAGTTCCGCCATTAAACAAAGGAAAGCTTTCTCCACTTCTATTTACTGCAGCAACCCCTGTTATAGATACCCTTTGTGCTTGGGGCAAGTCTTGCATTAGTACAACAGGGTTTATGAGGCGCTTCATTTTTGTATCCATTATCTGAAAACCAACGCCTTCATCGCCATCCTTCCATGCAGACTCACCGCTTATACCTATTACTTCTCCTGCAGTAAGGCTTTTTCGCTCGTTATTAAGTTTAAGATTAATGAGATTAGAGTACACTGAGACCATGTCATTTTTATGGGCAACTATTACAGAATTTCCCAGAGGGGATTCAAACCAACCCATATTTGCCGCGGAATTTGAAAGAAGCATAATAACTTCTCCTTCTTCTGCAGCTAAAACTTCTCCTGGGCTTGAAAAAACAACACCAGTGTTAAAACTGTCCCCGCGAATTTCGGCAAATAATGTCGATGCTCGAACAGGAGTCTGCGTCCATTCAAATGCACTTACAAAAGATATTCCTATACAGCTCAAACAAAAAACTGCTACAACACCTATAAGAAAATTTTTTTTCCTAAACATGAATCCTCCAACCAATATCGAATGCCTTTTAAAAACTTAAAACAATATCAAACAAATTACAATTACTTAACATACATTTTTGAAATTGTTGTACCATTCCCTATATACATATGTTCGCCATCAGAATCGATAAACGAGTTTTTTTCTTCATATGAAAAAGAGCCAACCTTGTACATATTTGTATTAAAAATAGTAACAGTCCCCTCCTCTCTATTTTTGCTTAAAACAAAGTAATAATCTCCAGAACGCACTTCTTTAATTGAAATTACCTTGCCAGGAACAGGGAGACGTTGGCTTTTTTTCTCATCAAGATTTACAACAACAAGAGAGTCTTTTACATTTGCAAAAACATATTCTTCATTTTCGCTAAAGTACACAAAGCTCTGTTCTAGCACCGCTTCTTCAATGTATTCGTGGAAAATAATCTTACTAGTATTGCCAACAATATCTGATATAACAATTCTTTGCAAATCAAGTCCTGCTAAGCACGCTACATAGCGCCCACTTTGCGATAGGGAAGCGCCAAAAATAATTTCATACTCACTTCCACCAGGATAAAACTCCTGTCGAATATGCCCTTCAAGATCAAAGACTATCACCTTACCATCTGCATAACCTACAACAACCCCCTCATCATTTGAAAAAAATGCGGTTATGGGAGCATACCCTTCGTAAAACCAAGACTCCTTCCCATCAGCATTATATGACGAAAATGAATTTCCCGTAGGTGAAAACAAAAATATTCTGTTGTCTTCAAAAAAAGGAAAGCCAGCTTTTTCAAGAATGCCACTCTGCAATCCACTTGAAGTAAAAAAAGGAGTTTGGCTCGCACTCGAAGAAAAGGGAGCGTAATAGTGGGATGATATTGACCCTCTCTCTTCAAGAATCTGAAAAGATGAAACAGTCCCGTCTGCAGTATAATAACCCATTAACTGCCCCATTTTAAAAGGTCTTGCTTGCGATGAGCTTACTACAACAGCTTCTTCGCTCACTTCAATTGTCCACTGAGGTTCAAGCTGCAAAGAATTTCTTGCTGGCTTTGTAGCAAGAAGCAGGTATACTAACGAAAAGAGAATTAAAAGCCCTATAAGTGAAAAATTTTTTTTGTTTATTTTCATGCTAATATATGGTATAATAGAGTAGGGTCTCTAGTCAAGAGCAAAGTTGTATATGCCCAATGTTTATTATGGAGGTTATTATGGATATTTTAGAATTATACGATATAGCTGATGAAGTAGCCAAGAATTCCTACTCACCTTACTCCCACTTCCCTGTAGGAGCTGCTTTTTTAATGGAGGATGGGAGTGTAATTACAGGAGTAAATGTTGAAAACAGATCTTTTGGAGCCACAAATTGTGCAGAGCGTACGGGAATTTTTACTGCAATTACAAAAGGGTATAAAACATTTAAAGCCCTCGCTGTTTCCACTCCATCATCAACTTACCCTGTAAGTCCCTGCGGCATTTGCAGGCAAGTACTTTCAGAATTTGCACCACCGGATACACCCATTTGTTTTGGAAATACCCGCGACAATGTAGTTCATACAACCTTAGCAGAAGTTTTCCCCTTTGATGCATTACATGAGCTGGCTAAATAGATTAGCCCTTTAAGAGCGCAAAACTTTTCAACAAAGCGCATGCAAATGGTGCTTTTGCGACACTTGACAAAATAGCGCATATTATGCAAAATGTTTTTTACACTGCATATAGTGTTGATTAATTTTACCCTACCATTTAGTGAAAAGGGAGCTAGGAGTCAAAATGGAAGACGATATTCTTACAATTGAAGAGGTGGCAAAATACCTAAGAGTTTCAGAGAGAACTGTGTACGATTGGGCACAAAAAGGAGACATCCCTTCAGGCAAAATAGGAACTGTGTGGCGATTCAAAAAAAATGACATAGAAAAGTGGGTTAATGAGCGTCTTTCATCAGGCCCAAAAACAACCTCCGTTTCAAACCAAATTCAAATAAAAAATATTCTATCTCCAGACAGAGTAGTCTTTCTAAATCACTCAACAAAACAGGATGCTTTAACTGCGCTAGCTCAAACACTAAGCACAGCCCCACAAGTAAAAAATTCCGATGAGCTCACAAACGAAATAATCAAAAGAGAAACTCTCATGTCTACAGCTATTGGAAGAAGCATTGCTATTCCGCACGTACGTTTATCCAGTATAACAGACTTAGTAATGGCAGTCGGAATATGCAAATCAGATATTATAGATTTCCAAACGATTGATGACGAACCTGTCCGATTGCTCTTTATGATTGCTGCTGCATATAACCAACATGCGTATTATTTGCAAACACTTTCTTTTTTTAGCTCAAAACTAAAAAACAAAGAGCTTCGTGATGCGCTACTTGAAGCAAACACAACAGAAGACGCCTATAAGCTTTTAGTAAACGCAGCAGAACTTTTATAGTGTTTATTAAAGTCCATCAATACCTATCCATTTTGATACTTCACTCATGTCTTGTGGAACAAGTCCTAATGCGATAGGCGCCGTCGTTTCTCCAAGTAAATAGTGTATGCCGTTGTGTTCAAGTCGTGCACCATCACCTGCAATAGAAATACCAAATAAAGCATGCCCATACTCTCTTGAAATAAACAGCATTGTCTCGTAGCGCATTTGGCTCATTAACACACTTAGCAGCAAGGCTCGACTATCACAATCAGAACCCTCACCACTAATAGCAGCAGGAAGGGGTACAAAATCTGTACCAAGAGGAATTCGCTCATAGGTAAAGCCTTGCACCCATGTAAGAAGCTTTTGAGTTAAAGCCCTGTCAAATTCGGCTTTGTCGTCCGTTTCTATATCGAGATACAAAGCATTGTAGATAGAAAACGAAACCCTCTGTAACCTTTTGTAAGAATCGCGATAAATGACTCTATAAAACCGTTGCCATGCTTCCTTCCAAAGAGGTGTATTTGCAAAAAATGTAAGAATATCATATTCACGTTGTACAATAAAGTCGCTTGCAGCAATGTCACTTTTGTCAATTACCGTAGTTATTTTTTTTCCATCGATGTCTAGCTCAACGCTTTGATCACCTTCTTTTGGATATGCATACGTTGTAAGTATACCAGCATGAAGAATAGTTCCTTGTAAAACATCAATAGAATCTAGCGTAGAAATAATTATTTGCTCGTTTTGAGCAAATTGCGTTGTAGGAGAGTAGCACAAAAATACAGCCGTCCCCTTTTCTTCAGGAAGCGCAATTGAGGCAGCCCACCCAGTATACCCTACACCTCCTGCAGAAAGAGTAAAAAAGCCAACCGCGTTTTCTTCGTTTCGCCACCTAAGTGTTTCAGACTCCCCTTTTAAGCTTAGGTTTTCATAAACTGCATTAAGTGCAATGGTAGAGTTTTCGTAGCGATCTTTTGTATATGAAGCTATTACAAGTGTTACAGGCAACATTGTATGACTAAACTGAAACCTATCTCCATTTTGACTAGAGTCTAAAACATAGCCTTCTGGTAAGTCCAGAGAATAACCCCATTTTGATGATTGCAATTGTTCTGCATTGAGCATTCCTAAAGTCATTAAAAGCAGCATGTAGCATAGCGTAAAATTTATTTTTGTTTTTTTTCCCATAAAAAGTCCTTCTTTTTGTAACATACTTGCGAGAATAATAGAAATATGTTATATAATATATCGGATGAAAACACTTCCTATTATATACGAAAATGAAGAAATTTATATCATACATAAACCACCTGGACTTGCAACACAGGGCGGCAAGGGAATTATACATAGTATTGACACTCTCATGGCAAAACAAATTGGACAAAAAATTCATCTTGTTCACCGTTTAGACAAAGATACAGAAGGCTTATTAATTATTGCAAAAAACACTAAAGCGGCTCATACATGGGCAACATTAATTGCAAGTAAAGAAATAAAAAAAGAATACTATGCCCTCTGTTTTGGAAATTTCTCCAAAGAGAAAGGCCAAATTTCACAGCCCATACTACAAAACGGAGTAGAAAAAACTGCTTTAACCCACTACTCAGTTGAAACGAGTAGATCTTTTTCACACGAAGATAGCGAAAACACCATTTCATATACCGTTAATTTGGTTCGCTTGCAAATAGAAACAGGGCGAATGCACCAAATTAGAAAACACCTTGCCCAAAATGGGACACCTATAATAGGCGATGACAAATATGGGGACTTTAAGGCTAACAAAATACTAAAAAAACATAAAAAAATAAAATCTTTACAACTGGCTGCCATTCAACTTACTATCCCCCATCATTATTTAAATGCAGCCAGTGGCTCTGAACAAAGCATTTTCTCAATCCCACTGCCGCATCACATGAATGCAATAAAAAATAGCTAAATTTCATAAAACCTCCAAATAAATGAATAGTAAAAAAAAAGAGGTTTTTATTATAAAAGCTATTGACACAAAGTTGAATAACATTCATCATGTAACAGAGGAAGTAAGAGGATATGGAAAAAAATGATTTAACACGGTCCTATCTGGAAACACTATCATCAACAGATTTAATTGCATTAAGTGATGACTATGGAATTGATATCCCAGAAAATCTAACACGATACTTTATAATAGGTGAAATTTTAGATTCTCTCGAGGACCAACAAGGAAGTCCAGCGCAGAACCCAAACGCTATTGAAGAAGAAATAAATACTTTGGAACTTCCTTTTACTTATAACGAGGATAAAATAGTAGCTATTTTACGTAATCCTGCATGGTGCTATGTAACATGGGATTTCAAACATGAAACCCTTATTTCTCATACAGAGAATCTCTCTTTTAAGACATTTATAATTCGTTTATCATACCACGAAGACATTGAAACAGATGTCGTAAAAGAAGTTTTTGATATACAACTAAACTTATCAGATAGAGAACAATTTATACTTCTCGCCTCCGAGCTGCCATCATTTCATGTGTCGCTCATTGCTGAATTTGAAGATAAAGAAAAAGAAATTTTGGCTACATCACAAAGAATTATTAAGCCGAAAATACCACTAGACATAAGCCTCGCAGGGATACAAAAAGAATGCTCGCCCATACAGGCACTATCTGGCTTGCCAATGGTATTGAAAACGCACTATAATGAGCATAGACATTCATTTACAAGAGATTAACTAAATTATGAAGCATACAAATATAAAAAATTCATTAGCACTCTGTATTGTGCTACACCAACCAAACTTAGCAGCATCTGAACAAGATTCGACAATAATGCACGATGCATGGAATAGTGTTTTATTTCCCGCAATAACAGACACGTACATACCTTTACTTAAAATGTTTGACTCCCTTGAAAAAGCAAATGTTCCTTTTAAGATTAATATGGTTATTTCCCCAACTCTGTGCTTTCTCCTCGATGACTATATTATTCAAGAGCACTATACACTTTGGCTTGAAAATCTCATAGACCTTGGTGAAAAAGAATTACAAAACACAAAAGGCAACCCTACAACACATTCATTGGCACAGCATTATATGAAA
Source organism: uncultured Treponemataceae bacterium (assembly GCA_964369735.1). Taxonomy (GTDB): domain Bacteria; phylum Spirochaetota; class Spirochaetia; order Treponematales; family Treponemataceae; genus CAYJFX01. The sequence continues at coordinate 15,167 of CAYJFX010000020.1, read as the reverse complement.
AGCCTAAAACAAGCATATTCATATTTTGCTGGCATCAGCCAAGGTACACTTTTATTAAAATTTATTGAGCATGCAAAAAATGGCAGAATCGAATTTCTCGCAACAACGGCAGAACATTGTTACCTTCCCCATTACGCACATACACCTGAGTTAGTCGACGCGCAAATTGAAGCAGGCCTTGTTGCTCATAAAAAATTTTTTAAGATGACCCCAGAAGGTTTTTGGCCTCCTTTAATGGGATACGCGCCAGGGCTAGAACATAATATTCATAAATATGGATTTGACTACACAATAATTAATACACATGGGTTTCTTTTTGCAAACCCAACGCCCAAAAAAGGAATTTTCGCTCCTATGCGCAGCAAAAATTCATTAGCTATGTTTGCACATGATAAACTTGGATGGGAATCTGTCCTAGGCACAAATGGTTTTTCGCAGAACCCAGTATATCGAGACCAAAATCGTGATATAGGCTTTGAATCAACCATTGACGACTTGCAATTATTTTTTAAAAAAGATCAAGCCCGTTATGCCACAGGGTTCAAATACTGGTCAAAGGCAACACCGCACACTCATTATAATGTAGATAATGCAATTGCTCAGGCAAAAACAGATGCAAAAGCTTACGTCAGTGCTATCGCAAGTCGCCTTACTAGTGCTTCTACTGAATTAAAAGGAGAGCCCACTTCGTTAGTATGCGTTTTAAATGAACAAGACCTAGGCCAAAACTGGCACGAAGGAATCCTATGGCTTTCTGAAGTCTTAACAGAAATAGAAGCCCATGATGAATTAGATTTTAAAACATTAGCTGAATTATCTGAAAACAAACAAGATTTTGAAAAAGCAGATTTTTTTATGAGCTCTGCAGAAGGTAGTGGATATGGTGAAAATTTATTAGACAATACTAATAGTTGGATCTACCACTATAATTTAAAAGCGGTTGAGCGGATGATTGAGCTTGCGCAAAGATTCCCCAATGATACAGGTTTAAAAGAACGAGCTCTAAATTTAGCCGCGCGTCAAATATTATTTTCATCTTCGGCTGACTGGGCAAAGATGACACAAAACACTGCAAGAAGTGAAAAAGAACTCGAGCTTTTTGTACAAAGCATTATTGACTTTTCAACGATATTTGACTCACTTGGAGCTAGCAATATCAGCACCGAGTGGCTTACCCAAGGCGAAAAAAGATATCCATTTTTTCCATGGATTAATTATAGGATTTTTTGCAGAAAACTCTAACAAGCTCTTACTCACTGGATTCTGAAGGTTCTGTTACGTCGAGACTTTGAACTTCTTGTATAGTTGTTCTTAATTGCAGTGACTGGTTTGCCGTGCGTATCCCATCTAGGGCGGGGTCAAACCTTGGAAAAAGCTCAACTGCTTCTTCCCATACTGCAATCGCTTCTAAGAATTGCCCGTTTACATAATATCGCAACCCCTCAGCATACAAGGCATCTACCTCATCTTGAATAACAGAACGACCCTTGTCTCCTAAGTTTAACTTAGCAGAAAGACTGATTCTATTTACAGGCGCAAGAGAGGTTGTTAAATCAAGGGCGTAAGAGAGGCTAAATGTTAAACCCTTCCAGTCAACTTCTGACCCCAAACTAATTTTAGGGTTTCCGCCTTTAAGCAAAAATCCACCTTGCAATGAAAAGAAGTCTGTAACAACACCCTCTATACCAAGCCCAAAAGAAAAGAGTTCTGAATTTGAAACATCAAATAAGTTAATTGGCTGTATAAAATCAAAGCTTAGTGTAATTGGCCGAACCATTTTATATGAAATACCAAAAGCAAGTTGACTAGGGAGTGGGTCATCTAGTGCTAATTCAGTGTTTAAACCAACAAAAGCTGCACCAGCATTGTTGAATGATAGCCCAATATTAAGATTTGGCTCACGAGATGAATATAGTTTACCTGCGTTGAATCGGAGTAAAAAGCCTATATCGCCCATCACGGCAATGGCAGATTGACTTAATCCTGACCCTGTTATTACTTGATTTGTTGCATCATCGGCAAAGTCAGGAACACCCCTAAAGCCTACCTTTATATTTGTGCCAACCGCTAAGCCTTTAAAATGATACCCAGAAAAAAAGTTATATGAAAGATTTATAAGTCCTACTGTTTCAGAATAATAACCTTGCGACACTTGTTCACCTAAAATACTATACTCTGTAAAAGGAACATAAAAGCTTTTTAATGCCGCCCCATAGCCAAAATTTGAGGCCCTTTGAGAGAAGGCTATTGTGTCAATTGCCGAGTCTGCTATCCAAAAATTATGAAAAACAGCAACCTCTGTATTAGGAAGGACAGCACTTACCGCTGGGTTATAATTTAAAAATGCTATATCGTCGGTCATCGCTGTATAGGCGCCAGCCATAGCCTCAGAGCGTCCGCCAAATGGCACGCTAAGAGAGGAAAAGGAGGTCATTCCCGCATTCGGGTCTACAAAGCTAGAAAATGCATTTGATAATGAATCATAAAAATCAGCATAATCTGAAGCATAAAAAAATGACACCGATAATAAAAGAAGCGAAAAAATGAGAAATTGAATTTTTTGCATTACGCAACGTTTCATAAGCATAGTATATATTATTTTCGGAACTTTTTCACTATATTTTAATATAAATATACCGAAAATAGAATGAGATGAGTTTAAAAATGTGTTCATCACTGTTACAGGGCCAATCAATTGGGGTGGTCCATGTTTCCACGATTTACCATATAGGAAGAAAACATCATTGAATTTTATAGCAATTTAAGCTATAATATAGAATGGAAGTACTTTTATCATTTTCAAAATAACTATTAGGAGGTTGTGCACTTGAAAAAATATTTGCTTTGCTTTTTGACATTTTTCATAGCCGCAAGTCTTTTTCCACGCGCTCAGCCAGATATTCAACTAACCGAAGTTGACTCACTTATTGAAGAGCGGCGAATAAATGAAGCCCTCGCCCTCGTTGAACAATACATGAGAGAAAATCCTGATGACTTTGACAACGCTCAAGCTAGGGTTGACATCATTTTTAAAGCAAGAAATGACTATAAAGAAAAAGCAGATGAATTAGTACGGATTATTGTTGAAGACCCCTTAAATGACAAATTAAAACTTGATATTATTGATGAGCTCGAAAACATGGAAGCAAATCCAAATGAAGAAGAACGTGCGTTTATTGCAAAAATAAAAGTAACCTCGCAATTCACATACTTTAGAGCCCTCTACGAACAAATATTACAAGATGCAACAGCGCTATTAAACAATGGGGAGTATGTTGAAAGTATTGCACGTTTGACAGATGGTTTTGTTCTGTATTATGATGACTTTTTTGAAAGCGGCTTTGACCCTGCGTTGGTAGAACAAACTATTGATAACCTTGCAGAAGTAAATGCTTCATATAATCAATATGCTCAAATTCAATCTGATTTATTGTCAGTTTTTAATGCATTTAATGCAAGCCTTGCATCACTTAATATTACCACCTCGCTTTCTCAATACGAAGCGGTAACAGCGGCATTGGCTAGTTTTTCACAAATACGCAACACAAGTGCTCTTATTGGGTATTATTTTGAAGAACAAACAGCTATTCTACAAGAAATGTCTCCAGAGCTTACCGATGCTTTCTTTTTACCCTTTGCCTACCGTTTACTTTTAGGAAGAGGGAATGAAAGTGAAGCCGACATTGTAAAGGTTATGGACACGCAATGGGACAGCCTATACGAGGAAACAAAGAGTAACTTAGCTACACTACTTGAATACTATGTGAGTTCCCTCAATCAAAACATATCAGATCAAACAATTGAGCAAATGCTTGTAAATGAAGGCTCACTAAACAATCAAATTTCCCAACTAAATTCTGTCATTGCAATGGGAGGAGATTTTTTATCTCAGTATGAGCTTTTAAACAATTCACAAACTACATTTGAAATAAATCCTCATATTGAATACCAAAATATTTTAGACTATAGTTCATACCTTGTTGCACAAACCACTACGCTCTTAAACTATGGCACATTATTTGAAAATGAAGTACAATCTATCGCTAGCTATTCTGCGCCATCAAATCCAGATGTTGATATACGAAATCGAAACACAACCTATTCTAGATTTCTTGTGGCATCCTCTGAAAATTCTGAAACCAATGCACAAGATGCATTAGAACAAGTTTCGCAGCTACAAAGTGAAGATAGTTCTTTTAACATAGATTCTTTGCAGTTTAGTGAAACCGAAAACATACTTTCACCAACATTAACAGCATTTACACAAACGCTACAAGGCAAATTTCAAACCTTGTCCTCTCAAAACTATGCTATAGCGCTTAATGCTTGGGAAACAATGTCAACCTTCTTAGAAGAAGGTTCAAACATTATTCAAAGCGCGTATGAAACACCTTATACATCAGCAATCCCAGCAATAAACGAAAGTCTTGATATTACAGTGCAATCAGACCCTGCAACTTCTTTGGACGACCTAGAAAGCATTATGACTACAATTACTCCTGATATTGCAGCTCTTCAAGCTGAATATGATTTTTTAGGAATTACCCCTGAAAACGCAAATATTGGTGTACAAAACTCTAGTGAATATGCATTAAATCGAGCAAGTATACTTGAAGACATTGCCTACCTACAAACAATACAATTGGAAGCACAAGACTACATTACATTAGCGTCACAGAGGGTGAGGCTAGCTCAACAAGCAGAAAATGAAGGAGACTTACGTTTATCGCAAGCTCAAGAATTTTTAGACCAACAAAACTTTGCTGCGAGCCGAGATGCGTTACAAAGAGCAAGAACTCAGTACAATGAGGCTCTTTCGTATCAATACTCAGAAGAGCTTCAAACCTCAAGTGATGAAGAACTTGCCGCCTTGGGAGCAGAGATATCTTTTATTGAAAATGAAATTGTTGTCCAAAATGTTAGAAACTTTATTACTCAATCTCGCGACAACTATTATAACAGCAATTTTACCCAAGCTGAATCCCTTATTTTACAAGCTGAAGCACAGTGGGCAACAACAAATGTACAAGAAAACCCTGAAATAATTACACTAAAAGCGCTTATCGGAAATGCTCTTTCAATTACAACTGGTAGAACAATACCTTCTACAGACCCATTGTATCCAGAAATGAGCCAAACACTAAATGTAGCATACCAACACTTTGACAATGCTGAAAACTTGCTCGACAGAAACAACCGAGAGCAAGCACTAGACCAACTAGACCTAGCACGTAATAAAATTCGAGATGTGCAAGTTCTTTACCCTTTCCATCAAGAGGCAAGCCTCTTAGCCCTGCAAATTGACCAACTTATAGACCCTGTTGCTTTTGAAGAACAATTTCAACAGAAATTTGAACAAGCACAAGAAGACTATGTCGACCCAGATACAAGTGCACGAGCATATATTGACTTACTCGACTTATTTGAAATTAATCCAGATTACCCTGGATTAGAAGATTTTATTTATATTGTTGAACTTGAATTAGGAATTATTCTTCCTCCACCTGATTTGCAAGCAATTGCTCGCTCTAACACACTCACCCAAAATGCAGAGGATATTTATGATTCTGGTGCAAGAGATGAGATTTCATTAAATAATGCTCTTGCACTACTAAATGAAGCTATTGATTTAAATGCGGAAAACCAAGATGCACTTATTCTATTAGACCGTATCAACACATCTCTTGGAGGAGCTGCGGTAATAGTTCTCTCATCACAAGCAGAGAACCTCTACCAGCAAGCTGTTCAAGAGTTAGCAAACGGAAATACTATTACAGCTGCAGCGCTTATGACACAATTACTTCAACTTCCTGGAGTTCAAAACTCTTCAAAGATAATTGACTTACAACGACGGGTGGAAGCTTTATTATGATGCATAACAAAAAACTGCTGTGCCTTACAATTGGCTTGCTTACCTTTTTACTATTTCCTCTTATGTCCCAAGAATTATATTGGGATGATCCTATTGTTATTTCGCAAGAAAAAGGATTTTTTCCTACTGTTGGCGGCGAAAATGAAAATGCTTTTGTTGTATGGCAAGAGGCTGTTGAAAATGAAGATGGAACAGGACAAATTTGGCTTTCAGCGCAGTTTTATTTGGCAAGTGCTCAACAGTGGGTAAGTCGAGAGCGATTTGCTGGTCCTTTTTCATACTCAGGTGAAGTACCCAATATTTTTTCTGCAGACTCGAATAATGCTGGCCTTGCTTCTATCGCCGTACTCACTTCGCCAAGCACAATAACGACATTTACAACATCTGACAAGGGGGAATCCTTTGTACGCTCGGATATACAAAACGATGATACAGATCTAGTTGCCCCACGTATTTTTAAAGATGGCCGGGGGGGCTTTGTTGTTTTCGCAACAAAGGGTGTTGAACAGTCTTTTTCATTGGAAATAGCGCGCTCATCTAATGGCATAAACTGGACAGCCTTTTCAGAGTTTACACCGTCTCAAGACTTAAATAACTCGTTTGTACCTACTCTCACAGTTCAAGCCGATGGAAGCGAGCTTGTTGTCTTCCAATCGACGGTCACGGCAAACAACCGTATTACATATCAATTGTATTCGTCTATAAACCAGAGTACGATAAATGAAAACTGGTCTGCTCCATTCCTTGTTACTAGCACAGAAGCTACAGGTCAAGACTCAAATACTTTTAGTAACCAACGTCCTTTTCTACACACCTTGGATGGACGAGTTTATTTGGCATGGGAGCGCTCCCCTATTAGCCCGCAAACACCAAGTATTTTTATTGCAGAACTATCCATAGAAGGTGAAATTGTTGGTTTAATTGAACAAGTAACACTACAAAATGTTATTGCAAGCCAACCTATATTATTTACTTATAACGACCAATTAACAATCTTATGGTTTGATACTCGGTTTGGGCTAGAAAATATTTATTTTGCACAAAAGCAAGGTGTGTTATGGTTTGAAACAAGGGTTTCAACAGAAAACATATCATCAGTATTTGGTCTTCCTCTTGTAACAAATGATAACAGGGACTTGCACATTTTTTGGGAGCAGCAAGAATCAGAAGAGGACTCACAAGTCATACGCCTTTCCGTTGACAGATTTGTTAACCCGCCAAACCTCAGTGCCGTATCCTTTACTCAAGGAGAACGTTCTTCTGCTGATAGAATTGATATTGATATAAATACAGGAAGCGATTCATCTGGCGTTTCAGGATACTCATGGATAATAACAAAAAGCGCTTTTCTTGATCCTCCAGAGCGATTTATGGCATTTCCTAATGAGCAAAGAATCACAACCTTTGTAGAAGAAGATGGAAGATGGTATATAAAAGCACGCTCACTTGACAATGCAGGAAACTGGTCAGATAGCGCAGTTATTACATATTATCGTGACACAACGCCTCCTGCAGCCCCAGCTATTCAAGAAGCGCTTAGTATTGATGAAGAAGGTTTTCAAAACTCGAATACGTTTAATCTCACATGGGATGACACAGATACAAATGATGCAATAGAGGGTTACACTTACTCTTTACAATTTATTGCACCTCTTTCAAGCTATTTGTCAAACCCGGAAAATTTTTCGAGCGAAGCACTTGGAAATATTTCTCCAGAGCTGCCTCCAAGAATTATCACAACAGAGCCTGTGGCAACATGGGATAACCAAGATAATGGTGTGTACATATTCTCTGTGGCCTCTATAGACTCCGTGGGTAATATTGGTGAAGTTACAAGTACTCCAGTAGTGCTAAATAAATACATTCCATTTACAACAATCACAACCGCAGTACCACAAACTGATATTTTTGGCAACGTGTCTCTTAATATTTTTGGAAAAGGATTTACCTATGATGGAGTCGTTTCTGCTATCTATATCGATAGTGATGGAATTGCTCCTTACGACTTAGTTTTAGAACTTTCAAGTGATGATTATACGATCACTTCAGATCAACAAATTAGCAATGTTGAATTTACAAATCTTGAACAAGGCTTTTATCGTATTGGGTTACTCCATACAGATAGAGGGCTTTATATGTCCCAACCTATTTTACCAATTGACGAATTTGGTACCGTAAAAGTTGGCGATTATTCTTATAGATTTAACCCTGATTGGAATACAATTACACAAGTATATGATTTTACAATACAAATAAGCGATGTTCTCTTATGGACTGTTTTTGCCCTTGCATTATTAGGAATGATTTTTTCAATGCGTGGCATAATAGTTACGGCAAAAGATACCGTAGTAGTTCAACAAGAGGTACAAGCACTCATTTTAGGAGGCGCTATGCCACATGATGCAAAACAAAAAACCGATGAGTTAAAAAGCCGCGGTGTCAGTCTTAAATATAAAATGATGTTATTTACATCAGCCCTTGTAGTGGCAGTTATTCTTCTGGTTTCAATTCCATTTGGCTATGTTTTCCTTGGAACGCAAGAAGAAACTCTTACAGAGGGTCTACAAGAAAGAGTGAATGTATTGTCAGATAGTTTAGCAGCAGGAGTAAAAAACTTTATGCCTACCGCTAACCTTTTGGAGCTAGGATTACTCCTCAACCAAACTGAAGCAATGGATGAAGTTATGCATGCTACTATTTTGGGTATGTCATCTGATGGAGGCAACACCAACCTTGACCATGTATGGGTATCGAATGACCCTGATATTATTTCAAAAATTGATACTGAAACACTTGTATTAGGTTCATCTCGATATACGGATGCTGTTATTGACCCAATTATTGAAAAAGCAATAGAAATAAATGATACTGCTATAACCGATGTGGGCGAAATAACAGAAAACATTAGTAGTTTAACGCAAGAAGGTATCTCTCTTGCATTGGCAACAGACGATACCTCGGTAGCCAGACGAAATGAAATACAATCCATAATAAACCAACTCACTGAAAATCTCACCGTACAATTAAATGCTTTATCAGTACTAGGTTCAGGCTCTACTCCAGAGTTTAACACAGGAAGCTTATCAACAAGTACTACTGAGTTCTTATTTTACAAACCTGTTCTGTATAGACAAGGTTCTGAGCAAACCTACACGCGCGGTGTTGTAATAATGCAAATTAGTATTGAAAACCTTTTACAATCTCTTAGAGATGCACAAATAACTATTGTTGTTACAACACTTATTATTGCATTCTTTGCTATTGCAATTGGTGTTATCGGTTCTTTTACGCTTGCAACCATTATTATTCGCCCTATTAGGCGCCTTTCCGACCATGTTCAAATGATTCGTGACACCGAGGATAAGGAAGAGTTAGACGGTAAAGACTTAGCAATTACAAGCAAAGACGAAATTGGACGCCTTGGTGAAATTGTAAATGATATGACTCATGGACTTGTAAAGGCGGCCGCTGCTGCAAAAGACCTTACCGTTGGTAAAGAGGTTCAAAAGATGTTTATCCCACTTTCAGTTGATGATGATGGGAAAAAACTTACAACAGGAATTATCGAAGATGATAACGCCGCATTCTTTGGCTATTATGAAGGTGCAAAGGGTGTATCTGGAGACTATTTTGATTATGTTAAGCTTGATGATAGACATTTTGCCGTAATTAAATGCGACGTTTCTGGTAAAGGGGTTCCAGCTTCTCTTATCATGGTTGAAGTAGCTACCCTCTTTTTGAATTACTTTAAAGACTGGTCGTATAAAAAAGATAAATATGAACTAAGCGGAATTGTTGGAAGAATAAATGACCTAATCGAATCCCGAGGGTTTAAAGGGCGGTTTGCAGCCTTCACCCTTTGTATCTTTGATTCAGTAGGTGGCGATGTACATTTTTGTAATGCAGGGGATAACCTTATTCACATTTATGATGCATCAGAGAAAAAGAAAAAAACAATAGCCCTTACAGAGACTCCTGCTTCTGGTGTTTTCCCAACCTTTATGGTCGAAATGAAGGGAGGATTCGTAGTAGAAAAACTCCACCTAGATAAAGACGATGTTCTTTTCCTCTATACTGACGGTATTGAAGAAGCAAAGCGCTTATTTAGAGATAAAGACTATAATGTAGTAATCTGTGATGAACCTGGGTTGAAAGAGGGTGATGTTCACGGGCACCATGCATTTGGTATGGATGGTGAAGAAATGGCACCAGAGCGAGTAAATGCCATTATTGAAGCAGTTTTCGCAAAAAGCACATACAAAATAGAAAAATATCACAGCCCAATTGACCATGAAGAACTTGTCTTCGACTTCTCAAGCTGTGAGCCAACGGCGGAAAATGCCATTATGGCTCTTGTATCGGTAGAAAAAATATTCCGCATGTACCCAACACCAAGTGCTACAGAATTTGACCGCGTTCAAGTTGATAGAAAAATAGACGGATTCTTACAAGAGCACTTTTTACAATACAGTGATTACTGCGCAAATAAACGAGATCACGCTGAATTTGCAGAGTACATGTATTACACGCACATAAAAGAAGATGAGCAATATGATGATTTAACATTGGTAGCTATTAAGAAAAAATAGGGGGCACGTGCTCCCTTGCAATTTTTCTCTCAAATCACTATAATCACACATATGAGTGAAAATACCGTATGCCCTTGTGGGTCAAAAAAAGAGTACAAAGAATGCTGCCAGCCTATTATAAAAGGAAAAAGCCCTGCAAAAACAGCAGAAGAGCTTATGCGAGCTCGCTACTCTTCCTATGCAAAACATGAAATTGACTTTATTGTTTCTTCATGCCTTAATAATGATACAGAAAGCGAAATTGACCGCGAAGAAACAAGAAAATGGAGCGAAAAATCAGATTGGCTTGGGCTTTCCATTTTAAGAACAGAAAAAGGCACAGAAAATGATACCACTGGCGTTGTTGAGTTTACGGCCACCTACAGCCAAAAAGGCTTAAAAGAAGTACATAAAGAAAAAGCAAATTTTGAAAAAAAAGATGGACAATGGTACTATTCTTATGGAAGCATTACACCTACTACCGTTGTACGCGAAGGTACAAAAGTAGGTAGAAACGACCCGTGCCCATGCGCTTCTGGCAAAAAGTACAAGCAATGCTGTGGCCGTTAAGGTAGCCAAGATAGTATGAGTGTACTAACGGGCTTTCATGCCATAGAAGAACAACTACGCCTCCTTAATAAAAAATCTGCAGTCCCAACAGAAGTAGAGTTATGCTATGCAAAAGCAGGACCGCGGGTAAAAAAAATACTAGCTCATGCAAAGGAGCTAGGCGTACCTTCACATGAAAAAACAGAAAAAGAGCTTGATAAAATGGTTTCAAATCTTCATGAAACATCGAGAGACCACCGAGGCCTTGTACTTGTTTTTAAAAATGGAGAGGTACAAAGAAGCCAAAACATCGTTCAGTTTGATTCTTTTATTTCTGAGTTAACATCAAAGAAAAAAGAGTGTATAACAATTGTGCTCCTAGACGGAGTTACCGACCCGCACAATGTTGGAGCAATAATAAGAAGCTGCGACCAATTAGGTGCTGACTTAGTTGTTATCCCTGAGCACGGAAGTGTGCATGTTGGCGATGTTGTTGCCCGAAGCAGTGCAGGAGCATCGAGTTGGGTTCCCATTTCAATTGCTACAAACCTTGTAAGAGTTATTGAAAAATTACAAGGACTAAACTTTTGGACATATGCAGGGAGCGCCGACGGCACCCCGTCACACGAATTAGATTTAACAGGAAACATAGCAATAGTTTTAGGTAGTGAGGGGTCTGGCATAAGCAGACTCTTATCTGAAAAATGCGATTCTGTTATTTCCATTCCAACATGCGGAAAGCTTGACAGTTTAAATGTATCAGTTGCAGCCGGTATCTTGCTATATGAAATTAGACGCCAAAAACTTTGTAAAAATAACACATAAGGATTCTAATTCATGGACTTTTCATATGAAGTGACACTTGCAATAGTGTGTCCCCTTGTATTTTTAGCAGGCTTTGTTGACTCAATTGCAGGGGGCGGAGGGCTCATATCAATCCCAGCATACCTTTTTGCAGGACTCCCCATACACAGTGCCTATGGAACAAATAAATTTTCTGCTTGTATAGGAACTATCATCGCTGCTGCAAACTATTTTAAGAATGGAAAAATGAATATTAGAATTGCCCTCTTTGGTGCAGCAGCGGCACTCCCAGGATCCTACTTAGGAACCCTTTTAGCACTTCACTTATCTGCAACGGCACTTCAAATAAGCTTGCTAATTATACTTCCCATTGTTGCACTTTTTACACTCACCCACCGAACATTTAGAAGAGCCACAATACGCCCCTTATCAAAACTAAAAACCACCGTCTACTCGCTTGTAACAGGGCTTGTAATTGGAGCATATGATGGTTTTTTTGGCCCTGGAACAGGTATGTTTTTAATACTTATTTTTGCAGGACTTATGCACATCGACTTAGTTGAAGGATCTGGAACAGCAAAAGTTGTAAACCTTGCATCTAACCTTGCAAGTGCAATAACTTTCATTATCGGAGGAAAAGTTGTTTTTGCCCTTGCCATCCCTGCGGCTGTATGTGCAATAGCAGGCAACTTTTTAGGCTCTCGCCTTGCAATAAAAATTGGCTCATCATTTGTGCGACCCGTTATTGTAATTGTTGCAATCGGATTATGTATAAAAATTGTTTTTGATATGTTTTTTTAGTTTTTACTATACATTTTTGCAACCTTTTCACCAACAAGGGGTCTAATAAGGTATAGAAGGAAAAACTTATGGAAATAAAAACCCGAGGCGAAATTAGAGAAGAGCACCTTCTCAAAATTGCAGACATAAAGCGACAAGCTAAAAATGATATAGCACGCACAAAGTATGAAATGAGTATGCAATTAAGCGCAGATTCTGACCAACGAGCCATAGAAAAAATAAAATATAGAGAAGCTAAAAGATTAAAAAAAGAAGAAAGCAAAAAGAAATGGGAAAATGTTCCCAAAATCTATTCCACAGGCGAAGAAATATTTAACTCTGTAACCCATGGAATTGGAGCAGGACTTGCAGTTGCAGCTCTCGTACTGTTAATTATTCGGGCAGTATTCCACGCTCCTCAAGAACTACAAGCAGAATATGTTGTAAGCTGGACCATTTTTGGTGCAACTCTGGTTATTCTTTATATGATGTCAACGTTATATCATGCGCTTACCCCACCGAGGGCAAAGGCCGTTTTTGCAATATTTGATCACTGTGCAATTTACTTACTTATTGCAGGTACCTATACACCCTTTTGCATTGCCTCTTTAAACGGCGTTATTGGTTGGACACTTTTTGGTATCATTTGGGGGCTTGCGGTTCTCGGAATAACATTCTATTCAATTTTTGGAAAAAAGCTGCGCATTCTGTCGCTCCTCACCTACATCGCTATGGGATGGCTCATTGTATTTGCGTATAAACCGATGAAAGAAGCTATTCCACAAATAAGCCTTATATTTTTAATTCTTGGTGGTGTTGCATACACACTAGGGGTAATATTCTATTCAATGAAAAAAGTAAAGTGGATGCACCCTATTTGGCACTTATTTGTGTTAGCAGGAAGTATTCTACACTTTTTCTCGGTGTATTATTCTGTATAATGTACAATGTATAATTAGGAACTTTTAATTGCACTGAAATTTGTTGCAAGTGCCCGTCATCTTTTTGTAAACAAGACAGTTTTCAAAAAACTTGGCAAATCATTGTTAATTATACATTATAAATTGTACATTAACTACTCTTTCACTTTATAAGCTACAATTAAGTTTCCAAGTGACAAAAAGGCTGCTATAAAGAATACCCATTCGGGTCCAAATGTCATCCAAATATAACCGCTTATTTGGGCTGCGATAATTGCAACAATATGATCAAGACTTATCCCCGTAGAAAGTGTTGGTCCAATGTCTTCAGGTTTTAAGGCAATACTTTTAATATACACCGATTTTACAACACCTATGTTCATTGATAGCCTGTCTAAAATAAAGAGAGCATACACAACCCACACAGTCCACCCAATACTAGGCAAAAATTTATCGGTAATTCCCCATACAACAAAACCATACAAAAGATAAATAAATATAAAAGACAGTGCATCGAGGTACATCATTTTTTTTACCCCTAGCTTATCAATCCAACCACCAAGTTTTTGCATAAAAAAGATACCAATAAAACTTGAGCAAATAACCAACAAAGACATCGTATCTGCACCCTTACTAAGCAAATCAATTAACACCCAGGCGCCAAACACGAATGCTATTTGCTTTTGAACACCATGAAGCGTTGTTAAGATGTAATATAGTGTGTATTCTTTTCTAAAAAGTATTCTAAATTTCTTTTTCTCTATTTTGGGATGAGTCTTTGAAATGGAAATTGCAAGTAAGGATGAAACAATTATTGCAACAACAAAAAATGATGCTCCTATTAAAAAAACCGGTTTTATGGTTGTCATAAAAGTAAAAGTATTTGTTCTAAAACCAATAAAAACAAGTATTCCTGCAATCATAGCACACGTTACTTGAAGGCTTTTGTACTGACCAACACGGCGCCCTACTTGACCTTCTCTTGCTAAAGACATTCCTATAGAATCCTGCAAGGGCATAAAAAGATGCATCCCAAGTGAATTAACAAACAAAAAAAAGCACATCATGGCAAATGATGGGCTTGTAACACCAAGCACGGTAAGCCCTGTAAAGGCTAACACTTGTGCAATCACTGCGATTTTTACATCGCCTAAAAAGGACAAGAGTGAAACTATAACAACACAAAGAACACCTGGTAGTTCACGAGGAAATTCAATAAAGGCTCTTTGTTGAGCTGTTACATTGTATGCATCTTTAAAAAAGTTGCCATAAATTGCATCACTAAAACCATTGCCTAAAGCAACAGTTGCAACCAAAGTAAAAAAAAGGCCTAATCGCCATTTCCGAGTTTTTTCATCTACACTTTCAATCATGTGTAACTATACCGTATTGTGTAAAATACTGCAAGCGAAAAAAAGCCTTCTTGGAAAATCCAAAAAGGCCTTTTATAAATCGTGCCAAGGACGGCACTAAACTAAGGTGTAAACGACTTTCGAGCTAATCTCGTCACTTCGTATCATGCGCGAAAGTCGATTAATAAAATTGGCAAGGACTCGTTTTACCCTCCTGTTGTGCCCCATAGAGCAGGGAGCCTGCGAGCTACGCCAATTTTATTATAGTTTCCCAACCAAGTCCATACCTGGTTTAAGTGTGCTTGCACCTGGTTTCCAACGT
>CAYJFX010000019.1:7302-25908 GCA_964369735.1 uncultured Treponemataceae bacterium | reverse complement strand
TTAATCAAAGACGTGGTATAATAGTATCATCTACAGAAGACGATAACTTCTGTCGTATCGACGCTGAAGTACCGTTAAGTGAAATGTTCGGATTCTCAACTGTTCTTCGTTCATTAACTCAAGGTAAAGCAGAGTTCTCAATGGAATTTGAAAAATATGGTAAAGTTCCTGCGAGCATTTCTGAAGGGCTTATTAAAGCTTACGAAGAAAAACGTCGCAACGAAAACAAATAATTGGATAGCACAAAAGTTGCCTAGGCTTCTTTTGTGCTTGCTGGTTTCATAAAGGAAGCGGCACACGTGCGTCATCACTGACGCATACTAACACGAGGTTATTTAGGAGGATACTATGATTAAACAAGATCTTATTGAACGAAGCCCAGTACGATTTTTTGAAAAAACCACCGATGGAGGCTTAAAAGCTGGTGAAGTTGGTATTTTGTCATCAAAAAAAGGCTTGGGAAAAACAGCAATTTTAGTACAAATTGCGCTTGATATGTTGTTACAAGAAAAACAAGTTGTACACGTATCTTTTACACAAAACGCTAGCCATGTTATTACATGGTATGAAGATATTTTTGATGAAATGTCAAAGAAAAAGAATTTAGCAGATGCTGATGATGTAAAAGCTGACTTAATTAGAAAAAGAGTTATCCTAAATTTACACCAGGATAGTTCATCAATGTCACATATTGCAACGACTTTAAAAGCCCTTGCTGCAGGAAGTATTAATCCTTCATGCCTTATCATTGATGGTCTTGATTTTTCTACAGTTGTAGCAGATGATATTAAGGTTCTTAAAAGCTATGCAAAAGAAGCCGGTATTGCTCTTTGGGCAAGCTGTAACTCAGAATCTTCAGATGCCTTATCTACTATGAATGCAGATGTTGCAAGTGAAATTGAAGTTTCAGTGCACTTAGAACAAAAATCTGATGGTATGGATTTACGTGTTATGAAAGCACGTGGAGCAGGTGAGCATGATACAAAGCTCAAGCTTGACCCTAAAACACTTTTAATGGCAGAAAAATAAGTCTTAATAGGTTATGAAAAGGCTCTTCCGTAGGGGAGAGTCTTTTTTTGTGTTTAATTGTGGTGGGCAACGCAAAGATGTGAAGGAACCGCAGATTTCGCAGATTTATGGGATTTTTATTGGAAAGTTCTATAGAAATTTAAACAAAATATAAAGACAAATTCGTGACAAAACTATAAATAGTTTTGATTTATAGTTTTTTGTGGTAGATGTTAGTGTAGTTCAAAACGCAACAGATAGAAATCTGCGTAATCCTATCAATCTGCGGATATAATAATGCCCAATCTTGGTGGCACACGCACAAAAATGCATAAAAAAACACAGGCAAAACCTGTGTTTTATAAGTACGGGAGACCAGACTTGAACTGGCACAGCTCGCGCCACTAGCACCTCAAGCTAGCGTGTCTACCGATTCCACCACCCCCGCGTGTATGCACCTTAATAGGTATCAACGAAATATATACTATCAAATTTCTACTTTTGTGTCAATGTGTCTCATGGTAAAATATTTGTTTCGCTTGACAATTAGTTGTAATAATGGTACAAGTGTTTATGAGCATGATTATCCCCAGTTTTTTATTTTTTTCTATCTATTGCATCGTCAATGTGTATTTACCTGTTTTTTTTAGGAACATGGGATATTCTTCTACTTTAATTGGAGTATTATTATCCTTACTAGAAATTTCTGGAATAGTAGTTACTTTTTTTATAAGTAAGTTTCCTGAAAAGAGCGGTAAATACGGAATGTGGCTTTTGCTTTTTGGCGTTTCCCTTGCGCTTCTTCCTTTTCCGCTGCTATTAGCCCCGTTTCCAATAATGATTATTGCGCTATTACTCTATGCAATTCCTACGAAGGCGGCGGTGCCAATTTCAGATTCATTTATCAACTTACGCCTTGGGAATAAAAGTGACCGTTATGGAATGGTTCGGGCTTTTGGATCTATGGGATTTGTTACAATGAGCCTTATTATGCAGTATTTTGTAAATAGTGATACCATTTCACTTTTTGAAAGTGCAGTGTGGATGGCAGTTCCTGGCGGGCTCCTTTGCCTTTCGCTTATTGCTATACCAAGGCTTTTAAAACCTATTGTGCAAGAGCACGAATCAAAAGATACAAAGAGTGAACAAAAAGCAATAGAACAAACAAAGCCTACAAATTTTTTTACACAGTTTTCGCCTGCATATTGGCTTATTATTCTGGTACTTACCTTTGGAAATATCGGCCTCTTTGGCCCTTTTAAATTTTTCTCTTTATACGTAAAAGAGTACTTGCACAGCGACTCATTTAGTTTGCTTTGGGCTATTTCTGTTATTTGCGAAATACCGGCGCTCTTTTTTTCATACAAGTTTATCCGCCGTTTTGGTAGTAAGAGTCTCATACTTTTTTGTGTAGCGATGATTTCGGTGAGAAGTTTTATTTATGTGCTTTTTCCAACAGTTGAAGGGGCAGCCTTGGCTCAAGTGTTTCACTGCTTTACATTCGGCTTATTGCATCCTGCCTCAGTAGTTTTTATTGCTGGTGAGGTAAAGGGTAAAAAGAATGGGGTAATGGCTCAGGCAATTTCTTCTGTTGGTTCGGCTGGGCTTGCCAGTGTTATAGGTAGCTTTGCTGGGGGGATTATTATTGACCGTTTTGGATACCCACAGCTTTATATCTTTTTTGGTATTTTCCCGCTTATTGGTCTTGCAATATATTACTTGTTTCGTAAAAAAGTTTAACAGTATTATAAGGAATTATGTATTTCAACCGTGCTTCCTCCCGCATGCTTATGTACTCTTATCTGCGATGTTATTCTTGTTTGAAGACTTTCTACGTGTGAAATAAGCCCAATTGACCTTGTTTCTCTAATCTCATCTAATATGCTTAGAGCTTTTTCAAGCGATTCTGCATCTAAGCTTCCAAATCCTTCGTCGATAAACAGTGAGTCTAACTGAACACCACCATTTTGCTCTTGTACAATATCGCTAATAGCGAGGGCCAAGCTAATTGCAGTCATAAATGTTTCGCCACCTGAAAGGCTTGCTGTAGGTCTACTTTTTCCTGTGTATTCATCGTATATTTCAAGGTCAAGGCCCTTGTGCGCATTTCCTCCCTCTGCATCTTGCTTTAAGTGAAGCTCATATCGACCATTAGACATTCTTGTAAGTCTTGAGTTTGCATATATGGTAATCTCTTGTAGATACATCCCTAAAATCCAAGAATCAAGAGGTATTTTTTTTGGATTAAGACTACCTCCTGAAATAACATTGTGTAGCCTTTCATATAGCTCATAGGACTTTTTACTCTCTATGAGTTTTTCATTAGCACTTGTGTACTCTACAAGAAGCATTTCAAACTCTGTGATTCTCTTTTGAGCATTTGAAATAATGAAGTGCAGGCTTTCTTGTTCTTTTGTATAGGTCAAAATTTTATCTTCTATCACCCTAATTTGCTTTTGCGTATCAGCTTCTGTACCGGAAAGCTCTTCTTTGAGGTTCTCATACAAGGCTTCAATTTTAACAGTTTCACTTTTATATGTTTCAAGCACATTTTCTGATGCTTGTTTTTCACCTAAGTCCATTACTGCTTTTTTAATCACTTCTATATTGCTAGAAACATCTTCGCTATTGCATTCAAACATATTTGAACTTTTCATGTTTTCAATTAAATCACTAAGGGTGTGTTCTTTATTCACCGTGTATTCTTGTATACTTTTTTCATTATGCGAAATCTTTTCTGTAAGCCGCAAAACTTGCTCATCATATTCTTTTTTTTGCTTTTCAAATAAGTCACACTCAGCACTTATGTTTGCTTTTTCTAATTCGATTGTATGTATGGCTTCAATGGCTGAGGAAGATGTAGTATTTACTTTTTGCATGATTGTACAAAACTCTGTCTGCTGCTCATCAATTTTTGCAGCAATTTTTGCATCTTCCAATTGTAAACTTGTTTCAGTAGCTTGCAGAGCTTTTATGAGCGTATTATTAGATTCAACCTTTTCTTTTGCAATCTTTAATGACTGAATATTTTGTTCAGTGTCACTAATGCGCATATGTATATCTTGTAGTATTTTTTCATTCTCTTTTTTTCTTTCTAAGTATTCTTCATGAGTAGAGAGGCTAGGAAAGTCAATCTCAAGCCCACTAAGTGATTTACTACTTTCTGCTATACTACCCGTTAGAATATTTTTTTCAGTTCTCATTCTTTGTAAGGTATCTTCGGTTTGGCGAACTACAATTTCTTGCAAGCTTATTTTTTGCCCAATATTGAGAATTGATTCACTTTTTTGTACTGGGTTAGGGTGATCGAATGACCCACAAACTGGGCAAGGCTCACCCTCAATGAGGTGTTCTGCGAGAGAAGATGCCGTGTTGGTAAGCTTTTGTATATGATCTTGTTTCATTAAATCTTCGAAAAGCATTTTTGCGCTATCAAAGGCTTTTTTTGATTCTTTTTCAAGCAGCGAAAGGGAGGCTTCATCACATAAGAGTATTTTATGTGCGCATATTTTTTTTTCATGGAGAGCCCTCTCATGCTCTTCTAGAATTGTGTTTTCATTTTTTATTATGGAAGTAATACTACTTGCATGTGCATGTAAACCTTCTAGCTCTTTTTGATATTTTACCAAATCACTTACTAGTGTAGTGCGCTCTTTTTCAAGCTTTTCAATGCTGTTTTGTAGTATAGCTGCACGTTCTAAATCATGAATAATTACATCAATCTCCGATAAACGAATACGTAAAGCCTGTTGTTTTTTTGAATTATTATCTAGGTTTTCTTTTTCTTTGTGTTTTTGATTGAGCATTTTTTTACATTCAAACTGATCAGTTGTAACAGCTTCAAGTTGTTGTGCAAATGTTGTATAGTTTTGTATCAACGGTAAAATCTTTTCAGCCTCTGTTGAACACTTGATTTGCATTTCTAGCTGTTCCATTGCAGGTTTTTGCTCACTCAATTGTGCTCGCTGTAGTGTAATACTCTTAAAGCTTGAATATTTTTTTTCTAATTCGCTTAATTTTTGCTGCTCTATTATGAGTTTATTTATGGTTTTTTGAATGCTCTCAAGCTGTATGTTTGACTCGCTTAGTTCTTTTTCGCTTGCTATTTTTTCTTCTTCAGCTGTATCTGGGTTAAAAGAATTTTTTATGTGTTCAACTTGTAAGTCCAACGATTCAAAGTATGCTTTCTTTTCTATTTTTTCATCTTTTATTTTATCAATAATTTTAGTAAATAATTCAATTGGAAAAAGTTTTAAAAGAAGGGACTTTTTCTCTTTTGAATTTTGTTTTAAGAATGTTGCAAATTCACCTTGTGGCAACAATACAATTCGAGTGAACTCGTCAATAGAGAGAAGTAAAAGGTCTTCTATTTTTTCGTCTACCTTTGACTTTTGACTTTCTAATACTGTAAAACCCATTTCCTGTGCAAAAAGGTCTTGTTGATGATCCTTCTGTGCATCTTCTATGCTATAAAGTACTGCAGTTTCGTCGGCTTGTGTTTGTGTTCCTTTCTTTGATATTTTTGAAAAGGGGAGAGTTCTCTCAACACGAAATAATTTTGTGTTAATTGAAAAATCCAATGTAAGTGTACTGAGCTCATTAAGAGAGCAAAAATCTGATTGTAAGCGTCTTCTATCTGGGTTTGACCTCGAGCCTGGAAGCCTTCCATACAGTGCATACGTTATACAATCAAGAACCGTTGTTTTACCTGATCCTGTTTTTCCTGTTATAACGTAAATATTGTCAAGACTTGTAAAATCAATTGAATGATTTCCTACGAAAGGCCCTATGTTTGCAAGGTGTAGTTTAAGTGGCTTCATGTTCTGATGCCTCAACTTCTTTAGTAATTTTTTCAAATAACTCTATGCTTTCTTTCCACTCTGTATTGTTTTTGTAAGAATCTTCTTCGCCCATCAGTTCAATGCTTTGCAAAAAGCTACACAAAATCTCTTTTACAGGAAACGAATCTTTTTTTTCAAATAAGGTTTTTCGTTTGGCAAGCGAGTGTTCGTTGTTTTTATATGCTCCTATAACAGCTTTTTGTTTTATTGAAAGTAAAAATGGAAAAGTTTTTCGAAGCCGTGCGGCTATGTTTTCAACAGGGATTATATCTGTGCAGGTAAACTCAATAAAGGCATCTTTATACTCGGTCATTTTTTCAAAGTTTTCAAAACTTGATTCAATTTGAACTAGTTCTCTTAATGGTTTTATTGGAATCTCCGTTACTGTTACGGCTTTTTTTTCACTGGTATCAATTTCTATTCTTAAAAAAACCTTATCTGTTTGGACTTCGCTAAATGAGTATGCAAGAGGAGAGCCTGCATAGTAAGCTTGCTCTGTTACTTTTTGTCTTTTGTGTAGGTGACCAATTGCAGTGTATATAAAGGGTGAAAAAAGCTTTGGATCTATAAGCTCTGCTGTTCCTAAAAAAAGCCTTTCAGAATCGCTTGAGTGGCCTTTTAAGGTAAAAAGGTGGCAATTTAGAAGTGCAGGTATTTTTTTGTTATGTGACTCTTTTTGAAGCCCTGCATGAGATGCTTGTATACGGTTTATTGCTTCTGCCACCAATTCGCTTTGGTTTCGAACAATGGTACCATCACTTAGAGTTAATGCGCCAGCATGCATAAAAGGCATTTGATATAGGGCAAATTGTTCTTTATCTTTTGAAGTTATGATAATTGCCTTGTCACATTCACTGCAGTCAGTTGAAATGAAAATATTTTTTGAGCGTAAAAAAGTGCTTGCGTATGAAAGCCTTGCTTGTGAGTCATGGTTTCCCGAAACAATACAAACTGCAAGGTTAGGGAAATCATTGTTAACTTGAATTAAAAAATCATCAAACAAACGAACAGCTTCAGGGCTTGGCACAGACCTATCATAGATATCTCCTGAAACAATGAGAGCATCATACGAAAACGATTTGAGTTCTTGAAGCAATTGGTTTAACATGTGCCTTTGATCTTCAATGAGAGAGTATTCATATAATATTTTCCCCAAATGTAAATCGCTCGTTTGTAGAATTTTTAGCATAAAAAACTATAGCAAAAATTTGTAATTTTGACTATACTAATAGTATGGTAATTAGAGCAAAGGTGTTAGGGTATTGCATGGGTGTTCGCCGTGCTGTTGATATAGCCTTAAAAGCGCGTTTAACTCACCCTAATCATAAAATATATACACTCGGTCCACTTATCCATAACAATGCAGCAATTTCTATGCTCGAAGAAAAAGGCATACAAATTCTTGATAAGGGTTCTATACCAGCCTTAAAAAATGCAGGTTGCCAAACCCTTGTTGTTCTGAGCGCACATGGTACTCCTCATACTATTCGACAAAGCATTGAAGACACGGGTTCACTTGTAGTCGATGCAACATGTCCAAGAGTTTTAATTAATCAAAAAAGAATTACTGACTATGCAGAAGAAGGGTATAGCATTTTTATAGTAGGAGATAAGTCGCACGGAGAAGTAATTGCTCTTGCTGGTTCTATTCCAGAGGGTAGTAAATATTTTTTACTCCAAAATGATAAAGAAGCAAGGGAACTCATAGAAAAAAATGCATCACTAAAAACTGAAAAATCGATAGTTATTAGCCAAACAACAATTACACAACATGAATATAATGCCGTAAGCTCAGTACTCAAAACAGCAATTGATGCTATTATTATTTTTGAAACAATTTGTCCTGCTACGCAAGAGCGCCAAGGAGCACTAAAGGATTTATTTTGCGATGTTGATGCCCTTATCGTTGTCGGTGGGAAAAACTCTGCAAACACTTCTCGCTTGTATCAAACTGCAAAAACCCTGAGCATGCAGGTATCTACTAAAAATGAGAGAAAGCCAGTGTGCCATATTGAAACAGCTCATGAAATACCAAAAGAGTTTTTTTCATTTAAAAACATAGGGCTTACTGCGGGTGCGTCTACACCCGATGAAGTTATTTTAGAAGTTGAAAATTGCTTACTTAATGGTTCAAAAAAAGATACGGGAGATTTTTTTGAGTGACTCAAGTGTTTTTTCATCTATTCAGCTAACAAAAATAAACTCAAATCAAAATATGCTGCAAAATGGGGAGAGTGTTTTTGTGCGTGTTCTTTCAAAAGGGAAAGCTGGCGAATACATTGTTAGTTTTGCAGGGAATAAGTTTAGCGTGTTTTCACAAAAAGAACTACAAACAGGCACAACTTTTCGCGCTTTAGTAGCAATAAAAGACAGTAAAGTATATTTAACGCCACTTGAAACCAATACCCACCGTGCTGTTCAAAAATTTTCCACGGGCGATTCACAAGCACTTACAAATTTATCAAATTTTTTACAAGATCTCGGCTTAAAGCCGGATACCATTTCGCTTAGACTTATTCAGTATTTTCAAACAGCTGGGTTAACTTTTAATGCAAAACTTGCTGAAAAGGTTCGCACCATAGGGCTTCAGTTCCCCGGAAAAGAAGATGAAGCAAGTGAAATTGCATTATTTTTGGAGCATAAAGGCATACAAGCAAACACTGATACGGTTGTTACACTTTTAAAAATTCTTTATGGTGATGGCTCTGGGAATTCTGAGCGCGAGGACAAAGACGACGAAGAGCAGGATGAGCCTTCTGAAGAAAATAGGATTGAAAACACTGCTATAAATTTTGAAGAAAAAGATGACTATTTGATGCATGAAAGTTTGTTACATGTTATGTATGAAAATGCCCTGAATATACCTAATAAAAATGGTAATCTACTAACCTATGTAAACCATACTAATATTTCTGATAATCACTGGATTATCCTTCCTTTTGAGTATGGTGGCGATAATCATAAAATCACTGGCAGTATTCGACTCTTACTTAACGTAAGTAAAAAAAATACAGAAAAAATGGTAATTTTTGCCTTTTTGGGTGGAAAAAATTACAAGGTTGTGGTAAACTGTGAGAGTGAAGGAGACATAGAGCAACGATATTCAATAAAAGTAGGCACCGATTGTCAAGATAGTGGTAAAAATCCAAAGCGATTGTGCGATATACTTTCATTGTGTTTGCCAAGGGATATAAACTGTACAGTTTCATATTCTGAGGAAATCTTTGACGATGCTATTTTTGCGTTAGAGTCATTAATATCAGTTGTAAAATTGGACGTATAATGAAAAAAACAGCAGTTGCTTTACATTATCCTGAACATGCGCCTGCTCCCTTTATTACATTCAAAGGTAAGGGTGTGGTTGCACAGAAGATGCTTGAAATTGCGAACGAGCACAGTATTCCTATTGCGAACGAACCCGAGGTTGCCGCAATTCTTTCATTTCATGAAATTGGAGAGTGCGTACCAGTCGAAACGTATGAAGTTTTGGCTGGAATTTTTGCTTTTTTAAAAAAGGTTGAAGAATATGACAGAAATTGACACAAAAACACTTAAAGAAGGTATGCAATTTTCATCACCGCTATTATTTGATGATGGAAAAAATATGTTTTTAGCAGAACGTATGCCAATTGGAAAAATGCATCTTGATAGTGTGAAACGGTGGAACATTGAAAAGGTTATCACATATGGTAAACAGCTTGAAGCGGGTGATGATGGCAGTGAGGATTTGGAATTACTCGATGAGTTGGATGAGGATGAAGAAAACCCCCTTTATACAAAATATATTCAAATAATTAAAGGCATAGAAAAGGTCTTTGCTGCTTATGAAAAAGGTGCTACAATAGAAAAAAGTCTTGTTGATGATAGTGTAAAAAGTATCTATGGATTATTATCGGAAGAGCATAGTTTTATGACAGGCATTAGTTTTGTTTCAGTTAAAGGGCATTCACAACTTGCAGTAAATGCAGTAAATATTGCTACTATCTCAGCCGTAATTGCAACTGAAATGAAATTTCCTCAAAAGGAAATACTCATGCTTATTACAGCTGCTTTGTTGCATGATATAGGAATGGTTAAACAGCCTGAAAAAATTGTGAACAAGCCAGGTAAACTCACAGAAGATGAGTACATTAGAATTAAAACTCATTCTCAAAAAGTATTAACTACAATACTTGAAACCCTATCATATCCCAAAGAGGTTGCGGTGATTGTCTTACAACATCACGAACGTTGGGATGGAAAAGGCTATCCTGAAGGTAAAGCGGGAAAAGAAATATATTTACCTGCACGAGTACTTGCTGTAGCCGACTCCTTTGAAGCTATGCTTTCGGAAAAGCCATATCGAGATGCCTATGCTGCTCACGATGCCGTTAAAACACTTTTAACTGACAAAGAAACAAAGTTTGACCCAGCTGTTTTAAAAGCTTTTATTTCTTGTATAGGCTTATATCCTGTAGGCTCATATGCTCAACTCAGTGATAATTCTATTGCAAAAATTGTCAAAGTTAATCCTGCGGCCCCATTCTTTCCAACAGTAAAAATTACTGTATCGAAATCTGTTGCGCTACCTGAAAACTTTGTACTAGATTTGCAAACACAAAAAGATGTAACTATTACACGTGCATTAAAGCAAAGTGAAGTAAATGCAGTATAAACGCTATGGCTAAAAAACTATCAACTAAGGAGTTAGGGCGACTGGGGGAAGAAAAAGCACGAGCTTTTTTAGTTGATAAGGGCTATATAATACTTGCCAATAACTGGAGAAACAACCAAGGAGAAATAGATATTATTGCCTCAATAAATGACATACTTGTCTTTATTGAAGTAAAAACACTCATAGCAGGGAACGTAGAAACATTAGAGCTTGTTTTAGGTAAAATAAAACAAAAAAAAATTGTGAAAACGGCTAAATGTTTTTTAGAGAATAATCGACAATATATACAGGGCTACATTAGATTTGATGTGCTTGTTGTCGATATGCCTGGGTTTCCTTCAGTGTATCATATAGAAGATGCCTTTTCGGAGTGTATATGAGTGTTTTAAAAAAGAGTCTAAAGCATGCTAGTGGTATACAAACTGCTAATAGTATTTCAGACAAAATCCTCGCAATGAGAACAAAAATTGAAGATTCTACTTACATAAACAATGCAGTACAAGTAATTGCGATTGTCTTAAGTAAGCGAATCGTCGAACAGCCGAAGGCATACTAACAACATAGTATAGCAGGGACGCTGAAAGTTAGAGTCATGCTTAATTATTTAGCATACTTTAGATGACTCATACTCATCTAAAGTATGTTGCATGATTTTAAGAGCACAAAAAGGAATTGATAATGGACTACAGTAGAAAACATAAAAAAAAGTGGAATAAAAATAAAAAAGATATTCAAAAAAAAGAAAAGATAGAATCTAAGGTTGAAGAAGTATTTGTTGCAGAAAATTCGGAAGCTATTCGGCTACACAAAGAAAATGTAAAGACCTGTGAGTTTTGCTCAAGGCCCATCCATGAATTATCTTCTGCACTCATTGACAAAAAATCAGGTGGAGCAATACACTTTGACTGCGTTCTCGCAAAGTTAAATGAAACAGAAAGGCTTGAAGATGGTCAAAAAATAACATACATTGGTCAAGGACGTTTTGCCGTTGTCGCTTTTGATAACCCTCATGACTTAAGAAAATTTACAATTGTTAAAACCATTGAGTGGGAAGACCATGATGCAACATCTGAATGGCGAGCTGAAATGGCTGGACTGTATAGTCAGGTAAAATAATTAATAATTAATAATGCATAATTATTAATTGTGACTTTACAAATTGTAAAAACTGTTCTATGTACCACCAAAGCTATGAGGGTGTGTGAATATTTTCACTATATGAACCTTCTTTGATGGATTTTGCAACAATTTTATATTTATCATACAGGAATATTAATTATTACTTGTTAATTATTAATTAACCCTTCAGTGCCGAATTTTTCTTTCATTTGTGCAAACATTTTTTCAATTGCAACATTATCTGGTTCTGCTTCTGGTTCATGATATGCGACCAGTTCAGATGGTATTTCTTCTAAAAAAGGGGAGGGCTCAGTTTCCATGAGCTCTTTATTTTTTTTTCGCTTTCTGCACGATGTTATAAAAAGCTTGTCTTGGGCTCTCGTTATAGCAACGTAGAAAAGCCGCCTTTCTTCTTCAATATTTTTTTCGTCTTCTTCAACACTTCTCGCATGTGGAATTATGCCGTTTTCGCATGCAACTATAAATACAATAGGAAATTCTAGCCCTTTTGATGCATGGATTGTCATTAAGTTTACTTTTCCTGATAAAGAGTCGTCTTCTTGATCATCCCTTGATAAAAGAGTAATGCGGCTAAGCCAAGCGTAGAGTCCTGAATTAAAATTATCAGGATTATTTTCCCACTGTGTAATTGAGTTTATGAGGTGTTCAATGTTCAAATACTTAAAGCGGGCAGCTTTTTCATTTTTTTGGTATTCCCCTACTAAATGACTCCAATAGTCAATTTCGTCAACAAGCTCCTTTACTTTTTTGCCTAAACCTTTTCCCCCACTTAAAAGGTGGGCTCTCTGGTTTATAATTAATTCATGAAACTCTTGTAGACCTTTAACTCCTGCCGACAAAGTCACCACTTGCTCGCTAGTGCCCATTTCTTCACCCGAGAACATTTCTTGGTTTGCGCTATGCTTGTGTTTTTTTTCTAATTCTACATGTATATGGTGCTCTATTGCCTCCCAAAGTGAACATGATTTTTCTTTGGCAATTGTATTTAGTTGCTCAATTGTCTTTCTTCCAATCCCTCGTCTTGGGGTATTTATTATTCTCAAAAGGTTTATATCATCGTGGTGATTTGAACATATGCGCAAATAGCTTATGACATCCTTTATTTCTTTGCGCTGATAAAAGCTAGTACCGCCAGAAACCGTATACGGTATATTCGATTGTAAAAAGGATTCTTCAAGGGCCTGTGTAAGAGTATTTGCTCGTACAAGAACACCAAAATCGCCATAAGTGAGCTTCTCTTCGGCACGAACCGCAAGGATTCTTTCAGCTATAAAATCTGCCTCTGAAGCTTCATTCTCTGGAAAGAAGAGTTCGATGGGTTTTCCTGAGCCATTTCCTGACCAGAGAGCTTTATCCTTTCGGTTTGTATTATTTGAAATTACCCCATTTGCTGCTGCTAGAATTGTTTCTGTAGAACGATAGTTTTGCTCAAGTCGTATTTCTTGTACATTCGGAAAGTCTTTTTCAAACATAATGATGTTTTCGTAGTTTGCCCCGCGCCATGAATAAATAGACTGATCATCATCTCCCACAACTGCAACATTTTCATGTGCTAAAAGATGCATAAACTCATATTGCTGAAGTGAGGTATCTTGAAACTCATCGACCATGATATATTTAAATCTATCACGGTATTTTGCAAGTACCTCGGGGTACTCTTTAAAGAGTCGAATAGGAAGGGCAATAAGGTCATCAAAATCAACAGCATTATATAATTTTAAACCTTCTTGATAGCTCTTAAAAAGTGGTCGATATATGTCATTAACGGAATGAACTTTTGGGATTCCATTTTCTCCATCCCATGACCATCTGCCTGACTTAATATTTGAAAACAGTGAGCCAATTTTATAAACATCAAGTGCATCTTGGGTAAAACCAAGTTCTCTGCCTGCTTCTTTTATAAGCTGTGCTTTATCAGTTTCATCGTAAATTGAAAAATTTTCTCTCCACCCCAAATTTACAATATCATTATGTAAGATTCTTACACCAAAGGCATGAAACGTTGATACCGTAAGGTGGCTTAATTTTTTTTGCGTTTGTTCTTTTATTCGCTCTTCCATTTCTTTTGCTGCTTTGTTGGTAAAAGTGAGCGCTAATATTTGGCTTTGTGGAATGCCTGAGTTTAGCATATGCGCAATTCGATACGTAATAACACGGGTTTTGCCACTACCAGCTCCTGCAATAATTAATAGTGCCCCATCTATTGTTGCTACAGCTCTCAGTTGTTCAGGATTTAATTGTTTTGCTAGTTCTGCCAAATTCATAGGCGTTATTGTAGAAAATATTTTGAAAGAGTGCAATAGGTTTTACAAAATTTGGTATATATTAGTCTAAAGGCACTTATTTTATATTCCGATAAATAAATAGGCAATTTTTTTAAAAAAAATGCAAAAAAAAGTCAAAAAGTACTTGACTGTATTGGGAATAGAGTGGAAAATAGATATGATAGAAGTAATGCGTTTAGATGGTAAAACCTATTGGATTAATCCGCATCAAATTGAATACATTGAGACTAATCCCGATGTTACCTTTATGATGCTTTCTGGAAAGAAGTTGGTGGTTAAAAATACACCTGAAGAAATAATTGAAAAAATTATTTCATATAGACGCCTTATTGGCGCGTTTAAAAACGAACTGTAGTCTTGGGAGGGATATAGTATGGATTTGGCGAGTATTATAGGACTAGTTGGTGCATTTGCAGTTATCGTGTTCGCGGTTGCAACTGGTAGTACAGGTCTTGCGGGTCTTGCAGGACTATGGGATCTTCCTTCATTTATATTCGTAGTTATAGGATCTTTCCTTGCTATGTTCCTCAGTTTCCCCATGAGCAGAGTTCTAGCTATGTTTAAGATTATGGGACGAGTTTTCAAGGTTTTTGACTTTGGAGAAAAAAGTTTAGTACAAAACATGGTTGGCTTGGCAGAAAAAGCACGCCGAGAAGGTATTCTTGCACTTGAAGAAGGTCTTGAAGACTTGGATGATGCATTTATGAAAACTGGCCTTCGTCTCGTTGTTGACGGTACTGATGGCGCAATTATCAGGACCATTATGGAAAATGAGCTCACAAAGCTAGAGGGGCGCCATTTATCTTGGATAGGTATGGTTATTCACTGGGCAGGTTTGGGACCTTCCTACGGAATGATGGGTACCGTTATTGGACTTATTGGTATGCTTGCAAACCTTGAAGATACTGCTTCGATTGGTGGAAACATGGCAGTTGCGCTTGTTACTACCTTGTACGGCTCTATTGTTGCAAACATGTTTTTAGTTCCAATTGCTGCAAAACTAACATATCATAACACCCTAGAAATACAAACGAGAGAGATGATTATAGAAGGAGTATTGTCCATACAAGCAGGTGACAACCCACGTGTATTGGCTATGAAGTTATTAACATACCTTGATACTGGATCAAGAAAAGCAATTGAATCTGAGGTTCTAAAGGATTAAGCATGGCAAAGCGAGAGTCGAAAAAACCAGCTGGGGCATCCAAGGCGTGGCTTGAAACATATGGTGACATGATTACCCTTATGTTATGCTTCTTTGTAATGCTTTTTAACCCAGTGCAAGTTGATGAAACGCAACAAGCTCAGTTAACCGTTGCTTTAGAAGGTGATCCAACTTCGGGTGGTATGTCACTTACAGCAGGTCGCTTAGCAGATTTGGGTAATACAATCAACTCCTTGCCATCTATTGAAAAAGGAAACAGTTTAGGTTTGGCTGTAAAAAAAGCGGTAAGCTTATTTGCGCCTGATATTAAGTCAAATAGAATTACTGTTACGACGGATGAAAGGGGGCTTGTAGTTACTCTTGCATCAGATTCATTTTTTAGAGAGGGTTCTGCAGAGCTTTTGATAAGTGAAACTCGTGACACATTGTTGCGACTCTCTCAATTTCTGACATCGGAAGAACTTCTTGGCAGAGATTTTAGAATTGAAGGTCACACTGATTCAACACCAGTAGATACCAATCTATGGTCAAGTAATTGGGAGCTTTCAGGAATGAGAGCATTAAATGTTCTGTACTATCTAACAGATTTTGGTGTAAGTGATGAAAATTTTTCCTTTTTAGGATATGGTGATACACAACCAAAATTCCCAAATGATACTGCAGAAGGGCGAGGATATAACCGTCGAGTTGATATAATAATTCTGGACGAAGGTCATTTTTAATGATATAGTATATTTTATAGAAAGAGAGGTATAATATGGCTGATGATGATATGAATTTAGATGATGGTGATCTCGGTGGTGGTTCTGCTCCTAAAAAGGGAGGTGCGCTTGGTGGACTATTGCCTAATTTACTCAAGTGGGTTGCAATTGCCGTTGGTGCTATTATTCTCATAGTAACTGTAGTTGTAATAACCATGAATATATTAAATGCCAATTCTCCGGCAACAACATATATTCCAATAAACGAAGAATACACACCACAACGAGAGGTGTATTCTTGGTATGAAAGTTTACCAGAAATACGAGCTAAAACATATGATACAATTCCAGCTAGTGTTATTGTAAAAGCTGTTTTAGGATATGAAGTTGACGATGCAACTGCGTCAGCAGAAATAACAGCAAGAAGGGTAGAATTACAAGATTACCTTCGAAAATATTTTTCAAGTAAAAAGCGTGTTGAACTCACACCAATGAATGAAGATGCTTTAAAACTTGAAATTAAAAATGATATTAATGATTTGCTAACACAATCATCAATAAAAGATGTTCGATTTTTATCTTTTGAGGTAATTGAGCAATAAAAATAAGATTATTTTACATATTAATTAGCTTTTAATTGAAATATGTGATAGAATGTATGTAAACGTACTACCGTTGGTGGTTATTATTTTAAAGTAAAGGGCAAACAGTAATGAATGAAGTTTTGTCACAAGACGAGATAGACCAATTATTAATGGCTATCAGTACCGGTGAAAATGAAACTGAAGATTTTAAACCGGTAAATGACACTCGTAAAATAAAAATTTATGACTTTAAACGCCCCGATAAATTCTCAAAGGAGCAAATTCGTACTGTTTCAATTATGCATGAAACATTTGCTCGTTTAACAACAACTGCTTTGTCTGCACAGCTTCGTAGTATGGCTCACGTACACGTAGCATCGGTAGATCAGCTAACATATGAAGAATTTATTCGTTCTATTCCAACACCAACAACACTTGCTGTAATAAATATGGATCCTCTTAAAGGTAATGCCATTTTAGAAATTGACCCATCAATTACCTTTTCTATTATAGATCGCCTCTTTGGTGGACAGGGGCAAGCCGCAAAAGTACAACGTGACCTAACCGATATTGAGCAATCAGTAATGGAAGGTATTATTGTTCGTATCTTAGCAAATATGAGAGAAGCTTGGGCTCAAGTTATTGACCTTAGACCAAGGTTGGGGCAAATTGAAACAAATCCTCAGTTTGCACAAATAGTACCTCCATCAGAAATGGTTGTTCTTGTTACCCTTGAAACAAAAATAGGGGATGAAGAAGGAATGATGAACTTTTGTATTCCTTATATTACTATTGAGCCGATTATTTCAAAATTGTCATCACAATTCTGGTTTTCATCGGTTAGAAGAAGTTCAACTACTCAGTATTTGAACGTATTAAAAGAGAAATTATCAACAGTAGATATGGATGTTGTAGCCGAAATTGGTTCGATTAACGTTCCTATTAGGGATGTTTTAAGTTTACGAACAGGCGATATTGTACGTCTGTCAAATGTACGTGTAGGCGATCCTCTGGTAATTAACGTAGGTAACAAAAAGAAGTTTTTTTGCCAACCTGGTATTATCGGAAAAAAAATGGCCGTACAAGTCATTGGAAAAATGGAACAAGTTGAAGCAGAAGAATTTGAAGAATTATCAGTAGAAGGAGATGAATCATATGAGTGATGGTGCCATTTCACAAGATGAAATAGAAGCTTTGTTATCAGGTGTTGACCTTGGTGGTGGGGGCATGGGTGCAATGGGCGGTATGGGTGCGATGCCCTCAAATCCAGCTATTGATACTAATGCTATACAAAATTTTATCAACGGAACAGTAGGTTCATTTTCCTCTGGAATAGAAACTATGACAGGATCTTCCTTTTCTGTAGGAACGCCTGTATTAGAAGTAGCCGATCGTGACGCATTATTATTAAAATTACCTGATATGGTTATATCAGTAAAAACAGATTTTTCTCAAGGCTTGGTGGGAGACCATGTGTTTTTGCTTCCACCTGAACTTACACAAAAAGTAGTGAGTCTAGTAAATAAAGAAGAAGGTGCAGAAATAGACGACATGGCTCTATCTGTTACAGGTGAGCTTGTTTCCCAACAAGTTGGAACAGAGATTACTGCATTAGCTTCAAAGTTTCCTGGTCTTGCATCTAATCCAGCTGAAGCTACGCATGTTCCAAAAGCTTCTGTAAGCTTCACACAAGATCAAATACTTATTCTATCATACCCCGTTTCAGGAGAAGGGGGAGTGTATACTATTTGGGAAGTTATGTCTCAAAATGTAGCAACAGAAATTAGTAATGCATTTGCACCACAACCTTCAATGGGTGGTGGGCTTTCTGCTGATGAAATGGCTAGCCTTGGCGGTGGTATGTCAATGGGTGGCATGGGAGGAGGAATGACAATTCCTGGTATGAATATTCCAAATGTTCAATCGCTACAATACCCTAATTTGCAGCAAGGTATGAACTCAATGGAACAAGGAAATATCAGTCTTATCATGGATGTATACATGGAAATGACTGTAGAGCTTGGTCGTACAAAAAAGCAAATTAAAGAAATACTAGGTATGGGTGAAGGAACAATTATTGAGTTAGATAAGCTAGCTGGTGAACCAGTTGATATTCTAGTAAACCATAAGCCAATTGCGAAGGGCGAAGTTGTAGTTATTGATGAAAACTTCGGTGTTCGTGTTACCGAGATTCTGTCACCAATTGAGCGGGTTAGCGACTTGCATTA
>CAYJFX010000019.1:0-7292 GCA_964369735.1 uncultured Treponemataceae bacterium | reverse complement strand
GCCTGTTATTAAAAATATTTATAAAAAAATACTATGTATATGCATTGTTTGTAGCATGTTTACGATGCTTGCGTTTTCGCAAGCCACTGAACCTGCTTCAAATAATGGCATTGAAAGTCAAGCTGTCGATCAAGAATCATCTTTTCTTATTGAAAATACAGCTTCAGCAAATAATATTGATCAAAATATTGACGATACAGGCGGCGAAAGCGTTGTATGGCTTTTTGTTCGTATGATTTTTGCCCTTGTAGTTGTTGTTTTAATTATCTATGGTATAGTTTTTGTTCTAAAAAAAGGCTTTGTACCAAAAGAGTCAGAAAATCCATTTTTAAAAAAAGCTGCAACATTAACACTTGCGCCAGGTAAGACTGTGCAGGTAATAACTATGCCAGATAAAGCTTGGGTTGTAGGCGTGTCAGATTCTGGAATAAACCTCATCGGTGAAATTACAGATGCAGATCTTGTAAATCAAATGATTCTTGAAGCTGAAAAAGAGCCTCTTTCTAAACCAAGGGATTTTGCAAGTATGCTTAATACCTTTTCATCAACGTTTGCAAACTCTGCAAAATTAACCGAAGCAACACTGAAAAAGCAACGTGAGCGCCTAAGAAGGGGTGGGCAAGATGAATAGAAAATATCTTGTTATTAGTGTCTTTCTTTTTGCACTTTCGCTTACAAATCTTTTTTCTCAAAACTTTCCGCAAGGAGCCACAGAAGGTACACAGCAGATGGATGGAGAAGTTACACCGATTCCTCTTCCTGCAATTGATATACAAATACGGGAGCCAGATTCTGGGGAAGAACTTGCCTTTTCAGTGCAAATTCTTTTGCTCTTAACAGTATTAACACTAGCTCCAAGTATTCTTATTTTGCTTACATCTTTTCTACGCTTTACGATTGTATTAGACTTTATCAAAAGAGCCTTGTCGTTACAGCAGGTTCCTCCAACTGCAGTACTAAACGGAATTGCTTTTTTTATGACAATATTTATAATGTGGCCAACATTTTTTTCCGTTTATGAAAATGCGTACCGTCCGCTTGCCGACGGTGAAATTACAATCGAAGCTGCAATTGATGAAGCAGAGGCTCCTATTCGTATCTTTATGTATAAACAAATGGCGAATGATACAGATTACATTACCTTATTCATGGCCATGGGAGAGTATCCGAGGCCAAATACCTTGGCTGATGTGCCTACTCACGTTTTAATACCTGCCTTTGTGTTGCATGAATTAACAGTAGCTTTTAAAATAGGTATACTTTTGTATATTCCTTTTATTATTATTGATATGGTAGTAGCGAGTATTCTTATGTCGATGGGTATGATTATGCTTCCGCCAGTGCAAATTTCAATGCCATTCAAGTTGATGCTCTTTGTTTTGGTAGATGGTTGGGGTCTTCTAACTCAGCAGCTTTTTAACTCAATTATACAGTAACGAGGTAACGTATGGAAGTTGGACAACTTGTAACATTGTTGCGTGATGGGGTATTACAAATACTTCTACTCGCAGGGCCCATTTTAATCGTTGCGCTTGTTGTTGGTCTAATTGTAGCTATTTTTCAGGCGACAACATCAATCCAAGAGCAAACACTTACCTTTGTTCCTAAACTTGTTTCTATTCTAGGAATGTTAGCACTTTTGGGTGGTTGGATGTTTACGAGTTTAGAGCAGTATACCATCCGAATCTTTGAAATGATTTCTCAAATTACGCGCTAATGAATGTAATGAATAATAGGCAAGTAAATGTTAGATGAATTAGTATCCAGAGCACCCGACTTTTTTCTAGTTGCTGCACGTTGCTTAGCATTAATATTAACAATGCCGCTTTTAGCTACTAACGTAGTTCCCAGAATAGCCAAAGTAGCCCTTGCGGGATATGCTGCTTTTTTGGTATTACCGCATGCATATGTAGCTGGATGGAATGTTGACCCTTTTAGTTTGCATTATGCCCTTATACTGATAGGAGAGGCACTCATCGGTGTTATCACAGGTTTTTATATTTCAATGCTTTTTGCAGCATTTAGCTCTGCGGGCCAGTTTTTTACCTATCAAATGGGCTTTGGGGCTTCAGAAGTATATGATGCCTTATCGCAAGTTTCCAATCCACTTATGGGGCAGTATTTAAACTTTATTGGCTTTTTGCTATTTATTCAAACCCAGGGGTTTCAAAAACTGTTTTTAGGTGGTATTTTGAGAAGCTTTCAGTCATTAAATGCTTTTACGCTTGTTGCAGAGCGGGAAGGCTTTTTACGCTTTTTGCTTCATGGCCTTTCTCAGCTTTTTTTTGATGCACTAATTATCGCCTTGCCGCTTGTAGGAACCTTGTTTTTAATTTCTGTTTGCATGGGGTTGCTTTCAAAAGCAGCGCCTCAAATGAATCTCTTGTCTGAAGGTTTTCCTATAACTATCATGGTTGCATTTTTTATGTTGACAGTATTATTGCCATACATGGCAGATTTTTTTATCAATCTCTTTGATGCTGGCTTTACGCGTTTAGAAAGATTATTTGTTGAAGTAGGAGAACCAATACAGTGACATATGCAGAAGATTTAGATTTACAGTGGTTTGCAGCCGAAGATGAGGGGCGTACAGAAGATCCTTCCGAGCATAAGTT
This sequence comes from uncultured Treponemataceae bacterium, assembly GCA_964369735.1. Taxonomy (GTDB): domain Bacteria; phylum Spirochaetota; class Spirochaetia; order Treponematales; family Treponemataceae; genus CAYJFX01. Next base: position 4,677 of record CAYJFX010000019.1, on the reverse strand, counting down.
ACGAAAAGCTCGTGAAGAAGGGCGAGTTGCAAAAAGCCAAGAGTTGAGTGGTGCCTTAGTAATGCTTTTTCCCACTATTGCACTGATTATACTTGCACCGTGGCTTTTTACTAATTTTTTAGAAATACTTTTATATTACTTCCAAATTAGTACAACAGCTGAATTAAATGCATCTCTTGCGTATGGCTTTTACTACTATCTAATTAGGATGGTAACTCCTATAGTTATTACGGCTATAATTGGTGCAATACTTGCAAACTTAATTCAAAACAGAGGTTTTATGTTTTCAACTAAGCCAATAGAGCCTAAATTTTCAAAGATTATTCCAAAATTTGGTGAGTATTTTAAAAAAACTATGTTTTCGTTTGAAGGCGTGTTTAATATTTTCAAATCTATATTAAAAGTTGTAGTAATATTTATTGCATCGTATGTAATTATTACCTCTGACCTTCCAACACTACTATCACTTCTTGACCAAAACTTATGGCAAGGAATTACACATATAGCGCAGATGGCTGCAAAAATTTTATTGGTTGCAACATTTATATTTATGATTATAGCTATCCCAGATTACTTAGTACAACGAAAGCAATTTATTGATTCATTAAAAATGACTAAACAAGAGGTAAAAGAAGAGTACAAAACTATGGAAGGAGACCCTCTTGTAAAAAGCCGTCTTAAGCAATTCATGAGGGAACTCTTGCAAAACAGCATACGAGAAAACGTTGCTAAAGCTGATGTTATTATTACAAACCCTACTCACTTTGCTATAGCCATTCTCTACGAGAGAGAAACAATGCAAGGACCTATGGTAACTGCAAAGGGACAAGATGAACTTGCGCAACAAATAAAACGCTTAGCAGCAGAAAATGATGTTCCAATGGTAGAAAACCGACCCTTAGCACGAGCCTTATACGCCAATGTAGAAGTTGGGGATATTATACCTGAAACATATTATACAGTCTTAGCAACAATTCTTGGAAAGATTTATTCAATGAAAGGGAAGAAAGTTAGTGCGTAAAGGTGGTGGAGACTAGAGGAGTAATGGAACCACAGCTTACGCAGGATAATGCGATTTTTGCTGGGGAGTTGTATAAAAACTTTAAAAAAATATAGTTATTTTTACTTTAAAATTTCATAGTAGATGTCAGTGAGGTTTAATACACGGCAGATAATAATCTATTAAAATACAATGACCTGTCGTAGTTGCGACTCTCTGAGTTCAAAATAGTAACAAAAAAAGTTCATTTTTCTCTATAAAACGCTTTATTTTATTTTCAAAGTATGTTATACTATTTTAAAGTAGGAGTATTGTGAATACGTCTATTTAAAGGTAAATGGGGGTTTACCTATATCAAATTCTAGGTGGGAACATGGCTGACGGCGCACAGCGTTTTGGGAAATCTTCAGATTTAGCAATTGCAGTAGCAGTAATTGTAGTGGTTATGATGTTGATTATTCCACTTCCAACAATATTACTAGATGCACTCATGTCAATAAATCTTTTGCTAGCATTAGTGATATTATTGATAGTAATGTATACTCCGCGCGCTATTGACTTTTCGTCATTCCCCACTGTACTACTCATTTCAACAGTTTTTAGTTTAGCGCTAAATGTTTCATCCACAAGGCTTATTTTAACACTCGGCTCAGATTTCAATGGGCAGCTTATTACAGCATTTGGTACATTCGTAATAGGAACAAGCGGAACTGAAGGCTTGGTTATTGGACTTGTTATTTTTATTATACTTATAGCGGTACAAGCCTTTGTTATAACAAAAGGCGCAACAAGAATTGCAGAAGTTGCAGCACGCTTTACGTTGGATGCTATGCCAATGAAACAAGCTGCAGTAGAAGCTGAATATAATTCGGGCGCTATTACAGAAGAAGAGGCGCGAACGAGAAAAATGGATGTTCAGCGCGAAGCAGACTTTTACGGTTCAATGGACGGTGCCACAAAATTTGTATCTGGAAATGTTAAGGTAGGTATATTTATCACTGTAATAAATCTCATTGTTGGAATAATTTTCGGGATGATTTTTAGGGGTGAGGATTTTAATTTAGCCGTACAAACATATGCAAAGTTTACCATAGGGGATGGATTGCTTTCTCAAATCCCTTCTTTACTCGTTTCTGTTGCAACAGGTATCATTGTTACACGCTCCGTTTCTGACGGGAAGACGACACTTGGAACAGATATGCATAGGCAATTTGCACAAAATGCATGGGTGTTTTATGTTTCTGGCGGTACAATGGCTTTAATTGGGGTTTTACCAGGCTTTCCTTGGTATATTCTAATCCCAATGGGTGTTGCACTATTTTTTATAGGTAGGCGCCTTCAAACACTCGAAAAACTATCTTTTGAAGCAAAGCTTAACAAAGAAAGGGAAATGCAACAAACTCAAGGTAGTTCTATTGCAGAAATAAGTCCTGTTGTGCCACTTGACCCATTATCACTTGAGCTCGGCTTAGCTCTAATTCCTTTAGTTGATAAAGAAAAAGGTGCGGAGCTCTTAGAACGTGTTACGAGAATCCGCCGTGAGTTTGCCCTAGATTTGGGGCTTGTAGTTCCTAGGATTCGTATTACCGATAATATGCATATAGATCATAATGCATATAGTTTTAAAGTAAAAGGTATAGAGGTTGGATCAAGCCATATACGTATGGGTTGGTACATGTGTATGAATACAGGTACTGTCTCTGAAGAGCTTCCAGGGGAGGCTACTACAGACCCTGCTTTTGGGCTTCCAGCTATATGGGTATCAGAATCAGACAGGGAAAAAGCAGAGCGTGCAGGTTATGCAGTCGTAGATCCTCCAACTATTATCGCAACACACCTCACTGAACTCATTAAAGCTCATGCAGCTGAGATTTTAGGAAGACAGGAAGTCCAATCAATTGTAGATACTCTAAAAAAAGAATACCCAACTGCAGTAGAAGAGGCAACAAAACTTTTTACAATTGGGGAAATACAAAAAGTATTGCAAGGCTTATTGCGAGAGCAGGTTTCAATTAGAAATATGGTAGTGATTTTTGAAACAATTGCTGACTTTGGCGGGGTTACAAAAAAAGCAGATGTCTTGGTTGAAAAGGTTAGGCAAGCCCTTGGTAGGCAAATATGCCTTCAATATGCAGACGAAACAAAAACAATGCATGTTTTAACAGTTGCACAAGATTTTTTACAAAAGCTAATTGATAGTAGGGTTGATACGGTAAATGGACCTATTGCGGCTTTAGACCCTATTCTTCAACGTTCTTGGATAACAGCTTTAAGCTCTTCTGTTGCACTTTCTCAAGGGAAGGGCTATATGCCAATTATATTATGTCCAGAAGAAGCACGCGCTTTAGTTAAAGCAAGCACAGAGCGAGAAATGCCAAATCTTGTGGTTGTTTCTGTTCCAGAAATTACAAATGACATTAAGTTAGAAAATTTAGGAGAAATAAAAGTTGGCAATTGACGCATTTTCACAAAAACCGATTCCCATTACAGCAAGCTCAGAAGCTGCATGCAGAGATAGAATTCGAGAACTCTACGGTGAAAACTATAAGATAGTAAGGCGACAAGAGTCTATTGTAAAAGGATTTTGGCCGCTATCAAAAGAAAAGCAATATACGGTATGGTATGTCCCAATTGCTCCAGAGCCAAAAAGATCTGTGCATGGTTTTTCAAGTATTCCGCAAATGGATCCAAGCGAAGAAAGACTTAAAATTTTAGAGGCAAATCAAAATATTCAAAGCCCGCAGATGAAATTAATTTTGGATGAAATAAAGGAAATTCGATCTCAGCTTGATGAAAAGACATCCGTACATCATCAGGATGAACATGCCTCCATACAAAAAATAGAAGACCTTCTTATAAAAAACGATTTCACACCTGAGTATATCAAAAAAATTGCTGATAAGATAAAAAAGGAATTTTCATTAGATGATTTAGATGACTTTGCTCTTATTCAAAAAGCAGTTGTTGATTGGATTGGTGAAACAATTTCAATTTCTGATATAACAGTAACCGAGCGCCCAGAAATAATTGTTCTTGTAGGGCCTACTGGCATTGGAAAAACAACAACAATTGCAAAGCTTGCAGCATATTATAGCGGCATTGGAAATACAACTGTTCCAAAAGGGTTAAATATACGGCTCATAACCATTGATAATGTGAGGGTACAAGCAAAAGAACAGCTTGAAACATATGGGGTACATATGGGTATTCCTGTTGAATATGCTGATTCTACGGGCGATTTACAAGGATTATTATCGCTTTATGGTAGAGATGTTGATGTTATACTCATCGATACAGCTGGGCATAGCCCAAAAGACTATGAAAATTTAGCTAAGCTGCGAACAAAGCTTGATTTAAAGGGACAAAAGTTAAAAATCTTTTTAGCAATATCTGCTCCAACTAAAGCAAATGATTTACGAACAATTTTACAACAATACGAAACGTTTGGATATGAATCTGTTATAGTAACAAAACTAGATGAAACAAGCACCGTTGGGACTGTGCTAAGTGTATTGGATGAAAAACAGAAATCTGTAGCATACATCACTGATGGACAAAAAGTACCACGTAACTTTAAAAAAGCTGATGAAGTTTCTTTTTTAATTAACTTAGTTGATTTCACAATCGACCGAGAACATATAGATGAAAAATTTATACAGGAAAAGATAGGGTAGTTT
>CAYJFX010000018.1:0-26061 GCA_964369735.1 uncultured Treponemataceae bacterium | reverse complement strand
TGTTGTCCATAACAGCACCAACACCATCTTTACCACGTACTTCGTGGATGGCGTGAATTTTGTCACAATAGAACAAAATACGTTCAGATAACGTTGTTTTACCTGAATCAATGTGGGCGCTAATACCGATATTCCTCATTTTAGAAATATCAAAACTCATTGTATGTACCTCTCTAGTATAAATTTGCATCAAATGCAATACGTTCAAAATAGTATAGTAGAAAGCAGTATACTGAAAAAATAAAAATGTTTCAAGGGGTTAGCGATTGGTAATACAGAATTAGCTAGCTTTTTACCTACGCGTACTCTCCAATAGCAACGTGATTAAATCACTTTACTAAAAAAATAAACTAAAAAGAGTCTTGACAGTTTTAGTATGCAAGGTTATCATGTATAGAAAAGACAAAATCACATTTTTTATGGAGAGAAAAACTATGGCAGAATTAAAAGGCTCAAAAACAGAGCAAAATTTGCAAGCTGCATTTGCAGGCGAAAGTCAAGCGAGAAACAAGTATACATACTATGCTTCACAAGCAAAAAAAGAAGGCTTAAACCAAATTGCAGATTTTTTTACAGAAACAGCACACAACGAGCAAGAGCATGCTAAATTATGGTTTAAACAGCTACATGATGGAAAGGTTCCAGAAACTGCAGTTAACTTAGTTGATGCAGCAGCTGGTGAACACTACGAATGGACTGAAATGTATGCTGGATTTGCAGAAACAGCAAAAGACGAAGGGTTCGATCGAATCGCTTACCTTTTTGATGCTGTTGGAAAAATTGAAAAAGAACACGAAGAACGATACAAAAAATTGCTTTCTAACTTACAAGATGGTTCTATGTATGAAGACGGAGATGATGTTTTTTGGATTTGCGAAAACTGTGGCCACATTCACTACGGCAAAAAAGCTTTAGAAAAATGTCCAGTTTGCGACCATGCAAAAGGGTATTTCCAACGCAACGTAAAAAATTACTAAGATAGTTTTTACATCAATACACCGCTCCGTCTGTTGACGAGCGGTGTTTTTTTTAATACACTGTTCACATGATTTTATTTTTCTTAAAAAAGAACTTTTGTGATGGTTGGGACAATCTTTTGTGGATTGCATTGTTTAATATATGTTTACTTGCGTGGGTAGCATTAGGATTCTTTGCTACTTCTCTCACGGCCACAAACCCTCTACTTTCTATAATTATTGTTCTTTTTTTTATATGTTCATCGATGATTCCTATTTTTTCATTAAGTGATGCCACTTCTAGAATTGTTAATTTCAAGTCTGTACCAATAACTGAAGTTTTTGCTAATTTTAAAAATGTTTGGAAAAAAGCCATGGCATTTGCCTTATTTTTATCATTTATTTTGTTTACTTCTCTAACAGGTCTTCCATTTTATTTTGATAGATTCATACAAACAAATAATTTAGTATTTCTTATATTGGGAGCAATACTTTTTTGGATTCTTTTAATAACCTTATTATCAATTCAATGGTTTTTGCCCTTGCAATCGCAACTGGGTGGTGGTTTTAAGAAAAACCTAAAAAAGTCATTTATTCTATTCTTTGACAATATTGGATTTTCAGTTTTTTTAGGACTATATTCTCTTTTTATTTTTTTATTCTCTGCGATACTCGCATTTATGGCTCCTGGAATTACAGGGGTAATACTAGCCCAAAATAATGCGCTGCGATTGAGAATGTATAAATATGATTGGCTTGAGGAGCATCAAGATATACCACCCAAAGAAGCTCGAAAGCAAATTCCATGGGATGAACTCATTGCAGAAGACAAGGAAACTCTCGGGCCGAGAGATTTAAAAAGTTTTATCTTCCCGTGGAAATGACGTTTTTTCATCATCCGTGATGAAAAAACGTACCGAGTTTGGTAAACCCAAACTCGAGTTCTATTCAGTTATAGTGACGTCCATGTCACACTATTTTACTACCAAAATTTTTGTCAATAATTTCTAGCAGGGAGCATAGCAAGCTACGCTAATTTTTACGCATATTGCGCCCAGACAGTTTTCCCATGTACTTTAACCAACTAGCTTTTTCTTCTGAAAAATATTCTTCTCCCATTCGCCATTGCCAGTTTGTTCCACCACTTGTAGAAGGAGTATTCATTCTGGCTCTTGAATCAAGTGAGAAAAGATCTTGTAGTGGAATTATTGCAAAGTCTGCGCATGAAAACAAGGCTAGGCTTATAAGGCTTGCACAGAGTTGATCCCTATTTGGGCGCCTTTCGCTTAAACCGCCACTTAAGTATTCTTGCAAGAGCTCTATTTCTTCATCTTGAGCTGAGTTTATCCACCCCTGCATTGTGTCATTATCGTGAGTGCCAGTGTAGACAATAGTCTTTTGATTATACATATGTGGTAAAAAGGGGTTAACAAATCCACCACTTCCTGCTTCGTTAATATCAAAGGCAAATTGTAAAACACGCATCCCTGGGAGTCCAAAATCGTCACGAAGTTTTTCAACTCCTTCAGTTATTACACCTAAGTCTTCTGCAATAATTGGAATGTCACCAAGTTCTTTTTTAATAGCTGAAAAAAGTTCATTCCCTGGACATGTAACCCACTTTCCATTTATAGCTGTTTCTTCTTTGGCAGGAACAGACCAATATGCTTCAAATCCTCTGAAATGATCAATCCTAACATAGTCTACAAGCTTTAAACACGCTTGTATCCGGTTGAGCCACCATTGAAATCCATCCTCTTTCATGGCCTCCCAATCATACAAGGGATTTCCCCACAATTGACCAGTTTCACTGAAGTAGTCTGGAGGAACACCTGCGACAGATTTTGCCTGGCTATTTTTATCTAATTGAAATAATTCTTGATTTGCCCATACGTCAGCAGAGTCAGATGCAACAAAGATAGGAATATCACCTATAATTGAAACACCTTTTTTGTTTGCATATTTTTTGAGCTCATTCCACTGGTCAAAAAAGAAAAATTGAATTGCTTTTTGCACTTCTATGTCATGCTCATGTGCACTAAGCCATGCAGCTAATGCCGTTTTTTCTCTGCTTCGTAATTCTTTTGGCCAATAATTTGACCACATGGCATTCTCTCGTTTTTCTTCTTGTGCCTTTACATCATAATGCTGTTTAATACTCATAAAAAGTGCGTAGTTATCGAGCCAAAAAGCATTTTCCATTTTAAAATCATCATACTTCTTTTTGTATGATACGCTACCCTTTCCTTTTAAGAATTGGCTTGCAGCAAGTTTTAACAATGGTATTTTCCACCACACAACAGAGCCAAAATCCACATAACCTGAAGCTTTAATATAATCAGGTGGCTCAATTTGTGTTTCTGTTAAAACCTTATTTTCTACAAGAATATCTAAATCAATTAAAAGTGGATTTCCTGCAAAGGTAGAAAAAGATGCATACGGCGAATCTCCATACCCTGTTGGGCCTAGTGGGAGAATTTGCCACAATGATTGATTTGCTGAGTTTAGCCAGTCTACAAACTTTTTAGCTTGTGATCCAATTGTGCCTATACCATTGGTAGTAGGAAGTGATGTAGGATGCAACAGTATCCCACTAGCTCTTGTTAGTTTCATACTTAAATTATAATGCACCTTTTCAAAATCAACAAGCCTCTAGAGTGTTATTTACATATAAAACACTTGACTGAATTATACTTAAGCACATATAATTATAAAAGAGGTACCACATGTCTGATATTAAATCAACCATCCAAGCACAAAGAAATTTTTTTAACACTAAAGTTACATACGATGTTTCATTTAGAATCAGTCAACTGAAAGCTTTACAACAAGCACTTTATACATATGAGGAAGAAATACTCCTTGCCTTAAAAAAAGATTTAAACAAAGCTCCCTTTGAGGCGTATGTAAGTGAAATACATTTAGTGCATGAAGAAATCACCTATATGATAAAAAACATAAAAAAGCTTGCAAAGCCGGAAAGAAAGAAAAGTCCACTTATTAACTTCCCCTCAAGCAGTACTATGTATAAAGAGCCATATGGTATTATGTTAGCAATTGCACCTTGGAACTACCCCATCCAGCTTTCTCTCGTTCCTGTAATTGGTGCCATAGCTACAGGAAATTGTGCAATATTAAAACCTTCAAACTATTCTCCAAACAGTGCTAAGGTACTCTCAAAAATTATTAAGAATACTTTTAAGTCCGAATATATCACAACAGTTGAAGGCGATAGAAAAGTAAACAAAGAACTCCTAAATCAGCATTTTGACCACATCTTTTTTACGGGAAGCCCAGAGATTGGAAAACTTGTTATGGAAAAAGCATCTAAGCATCTAACGCCTGTAACGCTTGAGCTGGGTGGAAAAAGCCCTTGCATTGTAGAAAAAACAGCAAACATTGACCTTGCCGCAAAAAGAATTACTTGGGGAAAGCTATTTAATGCAGGACAAACATGCATCGCCCCCGACTACATTATAGTTGACAATAGTGTAAAAGAAGAATTTATTTTAGCAGTAAAAAAATACGTGTTAGAATTTTATGGCGAAAAACCACAAAAAAATCCAGAATTCCCTAAAATTATTAATGAAAAGCACTTTGAGCGCCTTTCAAACTTAATTTCAAAAGCAAAACATGTTTGGGGAGGCGATCTTAATACAAAAACTCGTCAAATAGGGCCCTGTATTTTTGAAAATGTATCATGGAAAGATGAAATAATGAAAGATGAAATTTTTGGCCCCATTTTTCCTATTCTTAGCTTTGATTCCATTGAAGAGGTTGTTGAAAAAATAAATGCACGACCAAAACCTTTAGCTTTTTACATATTCACAACATCAAAAGAAGTTGAAAATTATGTAATAAAACATATTTCATTTGGCGGGGGATGCGTAAACGACACACTTGTGCACCTAACAAACATTAACCTCGGTTTTGGTGGAGTAGGAAACAGTGGTATGGGTAACTACCACGGAAAAAAGACCTTTGAAACACTTACGCATTCCAAAGGGGTATTAAAAAAAGCAAACTGGTATGATTTGCCATTGCGATACGCCCCGTATAGCGATAAGCTTACATGGGTTAAAAAAATACTAAAACTTATATAAAGTTTTAATACAAAAAGAACCTCTTTACAAACTAGGAATACTCTCTTTTTACCAAGTTGTAGCACACAACAAGATAGCCTTATCTTTTTTCGCTTTTGTTCTAGAAAACAGCACATAGATTATTGCAATTATGCATGATATATAATATAATAGATAGATAGTTCATAAAAGTTTATATGCATGAACGACAATAGTCAGGCAGATAATGCAAGCGTCGTTTGTGTTGTTTGCACTCAATTCATGCGTAGTAATTTAATAAACTTAGGAGAAAAAAAATGAAAAAATTACTTACTGTAGTTTTTGCACTTGCATTAGTTGCATCTGTATTCGTAATTGGATGTTCAGGTGGTGCGGGTGCTTCAACAGATGAGCTCGTTGTTGTTATGGGCGGCGAAGCTGTAACTCTTGACCCTCATGGTCAAAATGACCAACCTTCATCACGAGTACGAAAGCAAATTTACAATACTCTCGTAACTCAAAATGAACAAATGGAAGTTGTTCCAGGTCTTGCAACATCTTGGGAAATCACCGATGGTGGGCAAACACTTACTTTAGAATTAAGAGAAGGTGTAAAATTCCACAATGGTAATGATTTTAATGCTGCAGATGTTAAGTTCTCATTAGAGAGAGCTCTAGCTTCAGCACACGTAAAAAACATTGTTCAAGCTATTGACCCTAACGGAATCACTATTGTTGATGATTACACTGTAGAAATCAAAATGCTATATCCATTTGCACCTATCCTAGCACACCTTGCTCACACAGCAATTTCAATTGTTGATGAAGAAGCAACTATTGCTGGTGGAGATAATTATGGTCAAAACCCAGTAGGAACAGGTCCATACAAATTTGTATCATGGACACCAGGAGACTCAATTGTGTTAACACGATTTGATGAATACTGGGATGAAAAAGCTATAATTGAAAATGTGCGCATGCGTGTAATTACAGAAAATGCAAACAGAGCTATTGCTGTTGAAACAGGTGATGCTCACATTGTATATGACATTGCACCTAACGATGTTGCTCGTATCGAAGAAAATGATGAATTAAAAATGATTAGAAGTGCAAACTTTTCTTCAGCATATGTTGGATTTAATGTAAACAAAGAACCTTTTAATGATGTTCGTGTTCGTCAAGCTATCAACTTAGCGCTCGATATGGATTCAATTATTGAAGCTGTATATTTTGGCGCAGGTAGTCCTTCAAAAGGACCTATCGTAGAAAGAGTATGGGCATTTAACTCAGAACTTCCTGGATACGGATATGATGTAGAAGCTGCTAAAGCACTTATGGCAGAAGCAGGATACGCAAATGGTTTTGAAACAAGTATTTGGGTAAACGAAAACACACAACGTATTGAAATTGCAGAAATTGCACAAGCTCAATTAGCTGAAATTGGTATTACTTTAAATATTGAAATCCTAGAATGGGCAGCATACCTAGAAAGAACAGCATTAGGTGAGCATGAAATGTATATTCTCGGTTGGGTAACTGTAACAGGTGACCCTGACTACGGTCTATATGCAACATTCCACACAGACAGCTTTGGAGCTGCTGGTAACCGATCATTCTATTCAAGCCCACGTGTTGATGAATTATTAACAATCGGTAGAACAACTGGTGATCCAGATGCACGTATGGCAGCATACAAAGAAGCACAAGAAATCATCTTTGATGAAGCTCCTTGGATTTTCACCTGGCAAGGTGAAGACTTAAATGCAACAAGATCAAATGTTGCAGGATTTGTAAACAATCCAGCAGGACATCACAAATTAGAAACTGTGTACTTTATCACAGAATAGTTTTGTTGTCACAAAAATAAATAACCAAAGGTAGCAAATTTTGTTACCTTTGGTTTATAAACTTAAGAAGGCTTTTACGTTTATATGCCTTCCTTAAGGAGGAATTTTGTCTAGATATATTATAAAACGATTTTTAATGATTATACCGGTTTTATTTGCGGTATGTTTTATTATTTTCACACTACTCTTTTTTACCCCAGGTGATCCTGCTCAAATTATGCTCGGTGAGCAAGCAGACCCTGCTGATATTGCACAATTACGTGAAGAACTGGGGTTAGATGACCCATTTTTTATTCAATTTGGACGCTACATACTTAATATCCTACAAGGTGATTTAGGTGTTTCTTATAAAACGGGGAGACCCGTTCTTGATGAATTGTTAGCAAGGTTTCCAACCACAATGCTTTTGTCATTTTTAAGTATACTTGTAGCTGTTGCTATAGGTATTCCCGTTGGTATAATCTCTGCCACAAAACAATACTCTCTTTTTGATAATATTGCAATGGTATTTGCCTTACTTGGCGTTTCCATGCCAAACTTTTGGCAAGGGATGGTTTTAATTCTTGTTTTTTCGGTTAATTTAAACTGGCTTCCAGCCTCTGGTTTTTATACTCCTGCACACTGGATACTACCTTGTTTAACAATAGGAACAAGTACAGCAGCAATAATAACCCGTATGACACGCTCTAGTATGCTAGAAGTAATTCGACAAGATTATATCAGAACAGCTCGTGCAAAAGGGCAAAAAGAGTCTGTGATTATTATTCATCACCAATTAAAGAATGCACTTATACCAGTAATAACCGTAATTGGCTTACAGTTTGGATATCTTTTAGGTGGAGCCGTGTTAACTGAATCAATATTTGCTATTCCGGGATTAGGAAAACTCATGGTAGACTCTATTAAAGCTCGAGACTATCAAGTAGTTCAAGGTGGTGTTTTACTCATAGCAATAGCCTTTGTTGTGGTTAACTTATTAGTAGATATACTATATGCATATGTAGACCCACGAATTAAGGCAAACTATAGTGCTGCAAAAAAAGGATGGTCATTCAAATGGAAAAAGTAAATAAAAAACAAAGCCAATTTAAGGCAACATGGAAAAGAATGGCTCGCAATAAGTTTGCAATGTTTGGACTAGCAATCATTCTTATTTTAATAATTTGTGCTATTTTTGCAGATGTTATTGCACCCTATGGCTATGCAGACCAAGATTTACAAAGACGCTTTTTACCTCCAAGTTTAGAGCACCCATTTGGAACAGACAACTTTGGCCGAGATGTCTTTAGTCGTGTAATTTATGGAACAAGAATATCATTACAAGTTGGTTTTGTAGCAGTAGGTATTGCAAGTGTTATTGGTGGTTTATTGGGAGCACTTGCTGGCTATTATGGCAAATTTATCGACAATGCAATTATGAGAGTTATTGATGTTATGCTTGCTATTCCAAGTATCCTCCTTGCAATAGCTATTGCAGCTTCGTTTGGTTCAGGGTTAACAAACGTAATGATTGCAGTTGGAATATCTTCTATCCCAACCTATGCCCGTATTGTTCGAGCTTCAGTTCTTTCGGTAAGAGAGCAAGAATTCGTAGAAGCTGCACGGGCAACGGGGGCCTCAGACTTACGCATTATTTTTTCACACATACTACCAAATGCTATGTCACCAGTAATTGTACAGGCAACATTAGGAGTAGCAAGTGCAATTTTATCTGCTGCGGGCTTAAGCTTTATTGGACTCGGTATTCAACCGCCAATTCCTGAATGGGGAGCAATGCTTTCTGCAGGAAGGGCATACCTTCGAGAATATCCACACATGGTTATGTTTCCGGGAGTGACAATTATGGTTACCATTTTTGCCCTTAACCTTTTTGGTGATGGACTCAGAGATGCGCTTGACCCAAGACTCAAGCGATAAGAAATTGTACTAACGATATATAATACGGAGCAATTATGGAAAATAATACATTATTGTCTATTGACGATTTACACATTAGATATGTCACCGATGACGGAACAGCACAGGCTGTAAATGGCGTATCACTCCACATAGAAAAGGGAAAAACTCTCGGTCTTGTTGGAGAAACTGGTGCAGGAAAGACGACAACTGCCCTTGGTATTTTACGCTTAGTACCGGATCCACCGGGGGAGATACTTAGCGGAAAGGTTACATATAATGGTGAGGATTTATTAAAAGTTACTGAAGCTGATATGAGAAAAATACGAGGTTCTAAAATCTCAATGATTTTTCAAGATCCAATGACTTCATTAAACCCAGTAGTCACTGTTGGAGAACAAATTCAAGAAGTGATACTGCTGCATGAAGATATTCCACCATCAGAAGCTATGGAAAAAGCCGGGGCAATGATGGAAAAAGTTGGAATCTCATCAACACGCCTAGGAGATTACCCCCATCAGTTTTCAGGTGGAATGAAACAGCGTATAGTTATAGCTATGGCAATTGCTTGTGAGCCCGAGCTTATTTTAGCAGATGAGCCAACAACAGCCTTAGATGTAACCATTCAAGCACAAGTTTTAGATTTAATTTCCAAGCTAAAATCTGAACTAAATACATCAATGCTCTTAATTACGCATGACCTAGGAGTAGTTGCAGAAGTCTGTGAGCACGTAGCAATTATGTATGCTGGTGAAATTATCGAGTATGGAACTGTTGAGCAAATTTTTACTGAGCCAAAGCATCCTTATACAAAAGGATTATTTGCTTCAATTCCAAACCTTGAAAGTGATGTTGACCGCCTTATTCCTATTGAGGGATTAATGCCCGACCCAATGAACCTTCCTTCTGGGTGTAAATTCCACCCAAGGTGCACACAGTGTATGGATGTTTGCTCTAAAACTGATCCTGAAGTTACTATACTAAAAGATAACCATAACGTACGCTGTTATTTACACGCAAAGGGAGGCATAAATGGATAAGCAAAAGATATTAGAAGCAAAAGACCTTTGCAAATATTTTAAAACGCCTCGAGGAATGCTGCATGCAGTAGATGGCGTTAATTTTTCTATTCTTAAAGGTGAAACACTTGGTGTAGTAGGTGAAAGCGGTTGTGGTAAAAGTACCTTGGGGCGAACACTACTCCATTTAACAGACATTACATCTGGTGAAGTTTTTTTCGATGGAAACAATATTACACATGCTAAAGGCAAAGAACTAAAAGATTTGCGACACCAAATGCAAATTATTTTTCAAGATCCCTTTTCTTCACTCGACCCAAGAATGTCAGTAAGTGAAATAATAGCAGAGCCATTAAAAATTTATAAGATGTATAAAACTCGCCAAGAAATTGATAAACGAGTTAAAGAGCTTATGGATATTGTAGGGCTTGCAGAAAGATTATCAAATGTGTACCCACATGAACTGGATGGTGGACGTCGACAAAGGATTGGTATTGCTCGTGCAATTGCACTAAATCCAAAATTCATTGTATGTGATGAGCCCGTTTCTGCCCTTGATGTTTCTATACAAGCACAAGTTATCAATCTTTTACAAGATTTGCAAAAAGAACTAGGCTTAACATATATTTTTATTACCCATGATTTTTCAGTTGTAAAGCATATCTCAGACCATATTATTGTTATGTACCTTGGGAATGTAATTGAGTCAGCATCTAAAGCTGAACTTTTTACAAATCCCTTGCATCCATACACAAAGGCTTTGCTTTCTGCAATTCCAAAGCCAGTATATAAAGCAAAAACTGAAAGGATTATTCTAAAAGGAGAAATATCATCTCCTGTTGAGCCCAAACCAGGGTGTCGATTTGCACCAAGGTGTGCCTACGCAAAGGACTCGTGTTCCAGAGAAACACCTATATTACAGGAAGCTTCAACTGAACATTTTGTAGCCTGCCCTTACGCAATGAACTTATAATAGAAAAGCGATTTTGGTTTTTCCAAAATCGCTTTTTTTAATTAGAGCTTCTTAAAAGAGTCTTTTCCTACTCCACATAGCGGACACACCCAGTCATCTGGTATATCATTAAAGGCAGTTCCCGGTGCAACTCCACTATCAGGGTCTCCTAGAGCTGGGTCATATACATACCCACACACTGTGCATTCATACTTGTCCATAAAATCTCCTTAAAATAAGTTAATCTGTTTTTTTTAGTATAAGCTATAATTATATAAAATGCAAGCTTTTTTTATACTTTTTTGTACATTTGTATGATTTTATATATTTTCTAACATTTTTTATATTTATAATTTAATTTTATACAATTTATAAATATACTACATTTAACGCTTGTAAGTTTTACCATTTTGGAGTATAAAGAAAGTATGTAAGTAATAAAGTTTGAGGAAGTGTATGAATACTAACGAATTTGCTAAGTTGGCTATGGATAATCATAGCTTTATGTGCTACATAGTTGATATGGAAACATATGAGCTTTTATATGCAAATGAAACAGCAATGACAACGTTTATGCCGTTTGCACAAGACTTTATTCCGGGTAAAACATGCTATAATTTTTTGCATGGTTTCGATGCACCTTGCATATTTTGTAATAATCATCTTCTCAAACCTAAAAAGAAGCTTTTTTCAGAAATTCAGAACTTAAAAAATAATAAATTCTATTCTCATATCGATGTAATGCTAATTGAAGATGGGAAAAAACTCAAAATAACATATGCATATGATTCTTCAGTACAAAAAGAACAAATTGAATCACTCGCGAAAAAACTCACGATAGAAGAAACACTCACAAAATGTGTTCAAACACTTGTAGAAGACAGTGAACTCGATACGGCTATTCAAAAGCTTTTAAGCATTGTTGGCGAATTTTATGAAGCAGATAGAGCATATCTTTTTGAAGTAGATGAAGAAGCCAATACTGCAAAAAATTCATATGAATGGTGTGTAACCCCAAAACTGGCAACGATTGATACAAATCCCCTTTTAGGTATTGAAGAACTAGCTCCAATACTTGGTGCATTTAGAAAAGACGGAGAAATGATTATTTCTGATATTAATACTGAACTTGATGTGTCAGGAGCATTGTACAAGTTATTAAATGAAACTGAATCTTATTCGTTACATCTAGCACCAATTTATTCTGAAGGAAAAATAACTTATTTTATGGGCGTAGATAATCCTAAAGCTAATTCTAAGGACTCTACCCTACTTCACTCTGTAATTATTTTTGTAACTGATGAAATAAAAAAATATAAGGTTCTAAAACAATTAGAAAGACTTTCCTATACAGATGCTTTAACGGGTCTTCAAAATAGAAACAAATATTTACAACGGCTACAGGAAATTAATCCACAAGAACTTTCTTCAATTGGCTTTATACAAATAAACATAAATGAATTAAAGCGAATGAATGAACTTTATGGCGAAACCTACGGTGACAATATATTACAACAAGCGACAAAGTTATTTACAAGATTTCTACCAGAAGATTTTTTTAGACTTTCGGGCGACGAGTTTATTGCTCTTTGCATAAATATTTCTCAAACTGATTTTGATAAGCTTATCTTGAATTTGAGAAATGCATCCAGTGAACAAGGAGAATTCTCTTTTGCTGTTGGTGGTGTGTGGCAGGATAAAAAGATCAATATTAGACAAGGTCTAACTCAAGCGAATGATGTAATGCTTTCTGAAAAGCAGAACTTTTACCGATCAAAAACAAGTAATACAATACAATCACGGTTAAACCCAGTAGAGATTTTGTTAGGAGAAATTCGCGATAATTTTTTTACTATATACCTTCAGCCAAAAGTAAAGCTTTCAAGCGGCAAAATTGCAGGAGCAGAAGCTTTAGTACGCAAATTTACAAAGGATGGTAAAATGATACCTCCTGATAGGTTTATCCCAATCTATGAAAATGAAGGTAGCATTAAACACTTAGATTTTTTTGTTTTAGAACAAGTATGCATTTTACTGGAAACACTTTTAAGAGAAAACAGGGCTATTCCTATTGCTGTAAATTTTTCCAGAGTTTCTTGCTTAGCATATGATGTTATTGAAGAGATTGTATCAATTTGTGATAAATATGCTATCCCTCATAACCTAATTAAAATTGAATTAACAGAAAGTATCGATAAAATGGATTTTGATTTTTATCACAAAAAAATTCAAATCCTTAGAGAACATGGATTTGAAATATCTCTTGACGACTTCGGTGCCAAGCACTCCAACCTAGTTATGCTAACCATGGCAGAGTTTACGGAAGTAAAAATTGATAAGGGATTGATAGACAATATTACAACAAGTGCTGAAAATAGAACTGTTGTTAGAAATGTTATAAAAACAGTTAAAGAATTAGGGAAGTCTTCATGTGTTGCAGAGGGAATAGAAAAGGAAGAACAGGTGACTGTACTTGAAGATTTTGGCTGTGATTATGTTCAAGGTTATTATTTTTATAGGCCTATGCCTGTTAAAGATTTCCTTTCTGAATATGATAAAAATAGAGAAACTATATCTGAAGATTTAAAAATGATTGGCGACTTTATTGGTAAAGCATATGACATTAGCTATGATGAACTATATTCAATAATTCAGTTTATGCCGCTCTGCGTTAATTTATGGAATAATAAACGTGAAAATTTTATGTCAAATAGAAGAGCCGCAGAACTGTTTGACCTTGAAAATGAAAGAGAGTATCTTGAAAAGTTTTCTCAACTTTCACCGGAATATCAGCCCGATGGAAAGACCTCTAGGGAATCAAGCTTAATCAACATGAATGAAGCAAGAAACAAAGGTTATCATAAATTTAACTGGATGCACTGTAAGCTTAACGGTGAACTTATGCCGTGTGAAATTACTCTTGTAAAACTTGATGTAAAAAGTGAAGATGGCGATTTTTTAATAGCGGGTTTTACACGTGACTTGCGTTCTCAAATTGCAGGAACTAATGAAGAAGACTCTGCAACCGCGTACTTTTTTAATGAAGTTTCAGACAAAACGCTATTTAATGTAATATCTGAAATTTCTGAAGAATTTTTCTGGACATATAGTAATAAGCTAAAAACGATTCAGTTTTTTGGAAAAGGAAGAAGAATTTTAGCACTACCTGAGCGTAAGATGAAGTTTCCAGAAGAAATATATGAAAACAATATTATTCCTGATGAATGGTCTGATATTTTTATGGACTTTACCCATGCTATGGAAAAAGGTAGATGTTTACCTATAGAGCTTGAATTTAACCTACCCAATGGCAAAAGAGAGTTCTTTAGAATTGATTATCGAATTATTCTTGATAACAACCACAAACCTCTTTTTTCAATTGGGAAAACAGCTGTAATCCCAAGAAAAGAAGAGGATGGTAATTCTATATCACATAGTTACACAATCCCGACTAATTTCGGCTAGAGAGTGTACACCACACATTGCCATTGTATCTTTTAATTCAGCTGCAAGTTTTTCAACTAAAGAACTTACACCTTCGGTTTCACTTCCATAGATGGTATTTACAAATGGCCTACCAATTAACACAGCATCTGCACCCAAAGCAAGAGCCTTAAAAACATCAAGGCCTGTTCTTACTCCACCATCAATAAATATAGTCATTTTTCCGCCAACAGCTTCAGCAATTTCTTCTAAGACCTCACAGGTAGCAGGGCACTGATCTAATACTCGCCCCCCATGGTTTGATACAACAATTCCACTTGCTCCAGCCTCTAACGCTTTTAGTGCGCCTTTAGCGGTCATAATACCTTTTATGATAAAAGGTATTCCTGCATACTCAATTATTTCTTTCAATTCCTCTACCGTTTTGCTGCCGGCAGGGGGCGTGAGATTTTTTAAAAATGGAAGGCCAGCTGCATCAATATCCATTGCAATAAATTTTGCACCTGCATCTTTTGCAAGGTCAATTTTTGAAAAAATAGTATCTTTATCCCAAGGTTTTACCGTTGGAATACCATTTCCACTTGCGTTTTTAATTGCCGCACAAGCGCCTTTAAAGACATCAGCATTCGCACCATCACCTGTAAAAGCTGCAATACCAGACTTTGCACATTCACGAACTAAGATGTCATTGTATTGCAAATCATTGTATTTATCTCCATAATGCATATTCATAGCCCCTACAGGAGATGCAAAAAATGGATAAAGGTATTTATTTCCAAAAAGTTCTATGTTTGTATCTACCGTTTTGTTTTCGCAAATGGTATCCATGTTTACACATATCTCTTGCCATTTTTGGTAATTGCGAATAAAGCCAGTGGCTAATCCCTTTGCACCTGGTCCTGGCATACTTGCCTTACAAGCAATACCATTACAAATAGGGCATGCTTTGCAAAAAGGACCCATTTGTCCTCTTGAGCTTTCTAATACTTCTTGATAAGTCATTTTTTCTCTCCTCTTTACGGCATGAGCCGAATATTTTTTTATCTTTTTTTATCCGCAGATTACGCGGATTACGCAGATTACACAGATTTTTTTTGTGTAATATTCATATAACCAGACAAAAATAACGAAGTTATGTAAAACCATTCGTTTCTAGCAAAAGCTCTATATGTCCAGAAAGACATCAAACCTCTACAAAATGGGATCCCATTAATCTGCGTAATCTGCGGATACTCCCCTAATATCTCCGCACTAGTCAACGTTTGTTTTTAACACTGCTAAAAAAGCGCTTTGTGGAAGTTCTACGTCGCCAATCATTTTCATGCGCTTTTTCCCTTCTTTTTGCTTTTCAAGAAGCTTGCGCTTACGAGTAACATCCCCACCATAACATTTGGCTAAAACATCTTTACGTAAAGCATTAACGGTTTCACGAGCAATAACGTTACTGCCAATTGCGCCTTGAATTGCAATCTTAAATTGTTGCTTTGTAATTTCTTCTTTAAGCTGTGAACAAACGTGCCTTGCATGGTCATAGGCGTTTCCACGGAATGATAATTGAGCCAAGGCATCAACACCCTTTCCATTAATCAGTATGTCAATTTTTACAAGGTCAGTGTCTCTGTAACCAATAAGCTCATAATCAAATGATGCATAACCACGTGTACAGCTTTTTAATCTATCGTAAAAATCAAAAAGCACCTCTGCGAGTGGCATTTCATAAATAATTTCAACTCTCTTTTCATCTAAGTATTGCATGTTTACCTGTATACCACGCTTTTCGGTACAAAGCGACATAATTGGCCCTAAGTAGGTCGCAGGAGTTATAATTGCTGCTTTTATGTAAGGCTCTTCTGCTTGAGCAATTTTTCCACCATCTGGATAATCTGCAGGGTTGTCAATAAACTTTTCTTCACCATTATTAAGAGTTACATGATATCGTACCGAAGGGGCTGTAAAAATTACCGACTGTCCAAAATCTCGCTCTAAGCGCTCTTGTACTACCTCTAAGTGTAAAAGTCCTAAAAATCCACATCTAAATCCGTGTCCGAGAGCAAGAGAAGAATCCTTTTCAAACACCAAGCTTGCATCGTTTAGTTTTAACTTATCCATGCTGTCGCGAAGCTCTTCATAGTCGTTTGTGTCTACAGGGTAAATTGAAGAAAATACAACTGGCTTAACTTCTTTGAATCCTGCCAGAGGCTCCTCAGCAGGGTTGTCGGCCATAGTTATAGTATCACCAACTTTTACATCAGCTACCGTTTTAATTCCCGCAATAATGTAGCCTACATCGCCCTCTTCTAAAATGGCTTTTTCTTCTAGCTTTAACTTAAAAATACCAACCGTTTCTACTTTATACTCTGTTCCTGTTGCCATATAGCGAATAGTTTGCCCTGGTTTTATTGAACCTGCAAAAACTCTTATGTGTACAACTACGCCTCGGTAGGGGTCGTAATGACAGTCAAAAATTAAGGCCTTTGTTTTTCCACTTTCATCATGCGTTGGGCATGGGATGCGCTCTACAATTGCTTCAAATAGCTCATCAATCCCCTCACCCGTTTTTGCAGAACATAAAATTGCTCCCTCTGGGTCTAAGCCTAAATCGTGCTCAATTTGTTTTTTTGCAGAAGGAATGTCTGCTGCCGGAAGATCTATTTTATTTATTACAGGAACCATTTCTAGGTTGTGTTCAAGGGCCAAATACATATTAGAAAGTGTTTGTGACTCAACGCCTTGAGCTGCATCAACGAGCAATAGAGCACCTTCACATGATGCAATTGCACGAGAAACTTCATACGAAAAGTCTACGTGGCCAGGGGTGTCAACAAAGTTTAGCTCGTAGGTATTCCCGTCCTTTGCGGTGTATGGAATAGTTACCGCTTGGCTTTTTATGGTAATGCCACGCTCACGTTCAATATCCATGCTATCGAGAATTTGATTTTGAAATTGTCTGTCATCTACAATACGCGCTTTTTGAATAAGGCGGTCGGAAAGGGTTGACTTCCCGTGGTCAATATGTGCAACAATACAAAAGTTGCGTTTTAATTTTAAATCTTTCATTGCACACCATTTTATAGGAAAAAAGAAGGGTTGTCTATACATTAAAAGAATTTTACATTTATATTATTGTGAGTTCAGCTCTAAGCTCATTACGTACTTCGCTAACGCTCATCCTCCTCAAAAGAGATTTATAAATCTCTTTTTGCGGTGGACGCATTCGCGGTACTCCAATCGCACCTTCAGTATATCAGAACAAAAAGGGGCTATCTAAGGCTGCTCCTACTGCAACATTTACTTCAAAATAACCACTTTTTCTCTTTTTTGTAAATGTTTCAATGAAAACAGCATCTTCATTTTCTGATAGTGTTGTTCGCCTAATTTCTACAGGGTCATGCACAGAAAAACCTGATTCATCGGCAATACTTCCCTTAATAATAGACTGCACCGTAAATTGGTTTTTATTCCCAACAGAAGATGGAACAAGCTCCATACCAAATAGAGGATATACCATTTTGTAAGCTGGTTCACGCTCATATATTTCAAGTCCTGGTTGTTCAGGCCTTGTGTCAAGATATATAGCCCTCGAACTAGGTTCACTATCAATACCACTCTTAGATTCAATGGTTACAATGGAATCAGGGGTAAGATGAATTAACGCATACTGAAGCTCTTCAAGGCTTGAAACACTAATCCCATTAATTGAAGTAATAATTTCTCCAACTTTTATACCAGAATGGTATACAGGGCTTCCAGGCATCATGTAAAGAAGCTCAACGCCCTGCCCTTTTTCATCAGAAGGGTATCGTTTAATAGTTCGCCCGTATGCGCCTATCCAAGAATGTTCTACAGAGTCCTCAGAGTACAAGCGCAAAACTATTGCTTTTAAATATTCAACGGGAATGGCAAAATTTAGTCCTTGGTATGAGGCAATCCCTGCAAACACAATTCCCTGCACTTCGCCATCTAACTGAATTAAAGGTCCACCAGAATTGCCTGAATTTACTGCAGCATCTATTTGCATTACTGCGGCTGTCGACAAGAGCTGCCTATCAAAAGCAGAAATTATACCAGAGGTAATAGTGTTTTCTAATCCTAAAGGAGAACCAATAGCATAGATTTGATTTCCAATTGTTAAGTTTTGAGAAGAACCTAGCGTATAAACATATGGGGGTGTTACTTCAGTTTTTAATAGGGCTAAATCGAGCGACTTATCCCAACCAACAACTTTAGCGGGTATCCTCGTTTCTGAATCATTCGACAGTTTTATGTAAAGCCTTGAATAGCCCTCATACTCAGGGTCTACAAGCTCTTCAATTACATGGTGATTTGTAATAATATAACCTCTGTCGTCGATAAAAAAACCTGAGCCGAGGCTTCTATTAGGAACACCAACACCTCTTTCAACGTGGACTCCCAAATCAACCCAAACGGTAACAACACCAGTAATATATGTCGAAATATTTTGGGCGTTTTGACTGTTTGCTACGTCAGTAGTTTGTTGTAAGTGTGCTAAACCTGCATACTCTTGCTGGGCGTTCTTTAACATGTCAGAAACAGTACTGGGTATCTCCTGTTGTATATCTTGTGATACTAAGGCGTTTATTGTAGTGAGAGATTGTAAAAGTCTTAGCGTTTCATGCCACTCTTCATTTTCGAATTTCTCAGTGGCTTGTGTAATAGTGGTTCTAACACATTCTTCATATAATGTAGTAACTTTTTCACTTTTTGTTTCTTCATACAAGAGATGTGAAAGCCAAAGTGAATATACCACATCGTCATCTTTACTCTCTCGTATTCGCTCTATCTCATTTTCAAGTATTTCCTCATCGGTATAATCAGGCCTAGAGTACTCATCTAGATTATTTGACTGACATGATATTAGAAAAAAAATCAATGTCATTATGCAGATTGTTGCCTTATTCTTACTCATAGTACACTTCGCCAAAGTACATCTCTCCATTTTTTATCCCAACGATTCTCATAAACTGTTCTGTTGCACTATCCCATAAGAGATCTGTAACCATGAGCGAAACAATTGATTCTCCCAAGCTTAGCTCTGTTATAATTTGCTCAGCATGAGAGCTTCCCATATTTTGACCAATCCAATAAAAATTAAGGTTTTCATCAAGTGTAACTACTTTTCCATTAGCCAATACTGGAATATTGTCTATAATTTCAACTGACTGTATTTCACCGGTGAGTGGGTGAACATACTGTACTTGTCGTTCTCTGGCGTCACTATTTTGTATAAATTGCACATCCCACTGCCCATCGTTATTACTATCCCAAGAGGAAAGAGTGCCACCAGTTACAATGTATTCTTCAGAAAAATCGTCAAATCCATCATTATTTAAATCTACGTATACTTTTTGTATATATTGTCCCTCTGCTACATGAGAAAAACCAAAGACCTCATTTAAAAGCTTTTGTGAGTCAAGCGTTACATCACTATTTTGTGCGTAAACTTCAATAACTTCATATGTACCGTCGTTATCTCTATCTACATTGCGTGAAAAAGGAATACCATCTTCAAAGTGTGTATATGCATACGGTCTCTCATTAATAGTATATACAGCATTTTTAATAATACCATCCAGCAAAGTATAGCGTGCTCTACTATTAGTATACTCAGTTGTCGGAAAATCAATTAAGTACGATGCATTAAATAAACTCATAATTCCTATATCATTTTTCTCCAGTACTATAGGAGTATAAAAGTTAATACTTAAAGTATTCTTAAAAATAGCAAGTTCCCTTAATTCAATAATTGGCATGGCTAGTGCCTCTGATACAATATTAAACTCATACGAGCCTTTTTCTGAAGTACTTTCTGTTACCTTTTTTATAAATGGCCATGTTCCGTACTCAATAAGCATACTTGCATCTGCTATCTCAACACTTTTTGGCTCGCCAAAATCGTTGGTCATACTCCAACTATAGTTTCCATCTTGATTTTCATCATAGATAATTTTTGCAGGCCGCCCTCTTTCATAAAAAACACTTAATTCTTCGTTTAAATCTCCGTCGGTGTCAATTTTTATGGTTCCAGTATAATTTATAAAATATCTTCTAGCCTTTTCGATAACAGTGTCCTCTTGCAAAACTTCAATAAACTCTGTTAATGTCGTTAAAGAAATATCATTGAAAAATGGTAGCATATACTCGAAGGCACTCTCTTCATTCATAACACCTAGTTTTGCTGCATGTATAGCATATAAAGGATGCTTCATTCCTTGTACGTTCCAAGCTCGAAGAAGTCTATTTTTTTCTTCTACATCATTTGAAAAAATACTTGCGTATAACATAAGCATTGAGTCATCCCTCGAAAACTGCTGAATACGATTATTAAAAAAAGTTACCAAAAATGCGAACTCATCATCAATAACAATATTCTCAAAACTCGCGCTTTCTTGGTCTTCAACACCGCTTAGTGTTTGTATAGGAAGAAGGTTATCATTTATGTTTATTGTTTGTGTCTCTTCAAGGGGTGTAACTTCTTTTAGAACTCCATCTGTATCAGTGGGGATAGTAGTTTCATTTTCAGCTTTCTCAGCGGCTTCAATAGCTAACGCTACTCTGTCAGCTTCTATTTTTTGTGCATATTCTTGAGCATAAAACAAAGCATCAAATCTGCTATCAAGAGGATATTGATTTGCTCCATTTAAAACATATTCACGTGCGGCTCTTATATCTTTAAGTATATATGAGGCTTTAGCCTTTATGTAAAGCACATCAGCAGTTGTAAGAGTAGGAGGGGAATTGACTAATTCTAAAGCATCATGCGGCCTTTTAACATCTACATAAAGACGAGCCAAAAGTGTACGAGCTGCATCCCTGTTATAATCATACCAATTCGTTTCAGCTTCGGACAAGCTTTTTTCGAGTAAAGGAATGACCACAAACGGTTGTTCACCTTTTTCAAATAAACTTATTGCTTGTATGTAATATAAGTCTGCAATTGCATTATCGTAAACAAGCGCATGCTCTGCAATTGAATATGCTGATTCCCAATCCTGCATAATAAGATATTTTTTTGCTTCCTCAAAAAATCGTAGAGCAGTCTTATTAAATGTTGATGGGTTGTTAAGGGTTCGAATATTTTCAATTTGGAGTTCATCACTTGTAGTTAATGTCTCCTGCCCAAAGACAGGGCGAGAAATACATAAAAAAGCAATTAAAGATAAAATAGTGCATCTTTGTTTAATCATCATAACTCCCATCTTGTTTCTCCTACGAGTCACACCTACTTTTCATCATCTTCTTTTAGATGAATATGTGGACCTTCTATTCCCGTCCCAGATTCTTGTTCATTTTCAGATAAGCTTTCCAATGGCTTAAATCCCAATAAAGAGCGAATTTCACTATCGCTTAAGGTTTCTTTTTCAATAAGCGCCTTTGTAAGTTTATCAAGTTTTTTTCTATTCTTTGTAAGAATTTTTTTACAAGTGTCCAAGGCTTCATCGAGTATTTTTTTTACAGCTTCATCTATTTTTTTTGCACTTTCTTCAGAATACCCTTTTCGCCGTTCAATTTCTTTTCCCATAAATATAGGCTCATCTTCTTGGCCAAATGCCACAGTGCCTAAAGTTTCGGACATACCCCACTCACATACCATTCTACGTGCAATATCTGTGGCTCGTTGTATGTCATTTTGTGTTCCTGTGGTGGTATCGCCATATACAATTGATTCTGCAGCATACCCACCAAACATTATTACCAACTGGTCTTTAAGCCAAGACTTTGTATGAGAATAAGTGTCTTCTTTTGGTAAACCCATGGTAAGTCCCAAGGCTCTGCCGCGCGGAATAATAGTAACCTTATGAAGTGGCGATGCGTGCTCTAAATAATAATATGGTAGTGCGTGCCCTGCTTCATGGCATGCAGTCATTGCCTTTTCTTTTTCTGGCATAACCATACTTTCCCTCGCAACACCCATAAGCTGCTTGTCACGGGCCTCTTCCATTTCTTCAAGAGATACTTTTTTCTTATTTTTTCGAGCTGCAAAAAGAGCCGCTTCATTTATCATATTTGCAAGTTCTGCACCACTCATCCCTGGAGTAGCACGAGCAATTTTATTTAAGTCTACATCACTGGTGAGTTTAATTTTTTTTGCGTGAACACGTAAGATTGCCTCTCGCTCCTTAATATCTGGAAGAAGAACACTTACCTGCCTGTCAAATCGTCCAGGGCGTAATAACGCTGGGTCCAATACATCGGGCCTGTTTGTAGCAGCAAGAATAATAATACCATCTTTATTTTCAAATCCATCCATTTCGACTAGCATTTGATTAAGGGTTTGCTCTCTTTCGTCATGTCCACCGCCAAATCCTGCTCCCCTCGCACGCCCTACGGCATCAAGTTCATCAATAAAAATTATTGCAGGTGCCATTTTTCGCCCTTGTTCAAAAAGGTCTCTAACTCGGCTTGCCCCAACACCTACAAACATTTCAACAAAATCACTTCCTGAGATATGTAAAAAGGCAACACCAGCTTCGCCTGCTACGGCTCTAGCTAAAAGTGTTTTACCTGTACCAGGATTTCCTACAAGTAAAACTCCTGTTGGAATCTTTGCCCCAATGGCTTCATATTTTTTTGGTGTTTTTAAAAAATCAACAATTTCTGCAAGCTCTCTTTTTGCTTCTTTTTGGCCTGCTACATCATCAAATGTCACTTTTTCTTTTTTATTTGCATCAAAAACTCTTGCTCGACTTTTTCCAAACTGCATTCCTCGAGAATTTTGCATTGAGTTTTGCTTCATTATCATAAATACAAAAAATATCATAATAATTAGTGGTAAGAAATTTAATATGGTTCCTAGTATCCCTGGAGACGATACCTTACCTGTTACATTGACCCCCCTTTCTTCTAAAAGAGGAATGAGGTTTTCATCCGTATACGGAATGACTGTTTGAAAATATGATTCTTGTCCCGTTGTGGAGCGTAAGAGTCCAAGTATTGTTTTTTGATCAGTAACTTGAACTTCAACAACCTGGTTTTGCTCTACTGCAGTTACAAAATCAGAATAAGATATTTGTGGGTAGCTTGAACTTTGATTTCTCAAAAGCATATATACTATCAAAAAACCAATCATTAAAATAAATAAAGTCATCCCAAATCGCCCACTTGATGGTGATTGCTTGTTTAAAAAGTCATCTCCCTTTTTATGCGCGTTACCCTTATCATTTGGCTTTTGTGAAAGTTTTTTGTTATTGCTCATCAATTAATCCTTATAAAGCGAACAGAAACTATTTCAGCTTGTTCGCTAGTATCATGTTTTACGTACCAATTTTTATACCCGTAAGGAGAACCACATAGGCACTTAAGCTCACCATTTTGTTCGATAATTGGTAATAGGGAACGATGTTTTCTATCAACTCCCCACTCAGAAAATATTTTCTTTACGGTTTTATGGGTGCCTTGAGCTGTGCGAATCTTATCTCCAGCCTTCTTGCTCCGTATTGTTAAGGGTAACATAAATTCACCCATATAATAATCTCCACTTTCAGTATCGGCAAAAGTTGCTGTTTTCTCCACCGTGGCTTTTACTTCAAACAATCCGTGCTTTGTTGAATAGGTCCCAAGCTCTGTTATTTTAAGAGAAAAATCAGCTTCATCTGCTGAAATTTTGTCCAATTTTCTTATAACCAACGTGCCTTTTTGCTGAAATATCTCAAGGCCAAACCCTTCAATGCGTTTCTGCCCCTCTGCACACGCTCGAACTATGGCATAGGGTATTCTATCTCTAACTCCAATGCTTTCTAAAGCTTTGTATAAAGCCCTAACTCGCACAGGATACCCTTGAGAGTAAAAAATATGAGCCTCGATTCGGGCATCTTTACTTATCTTCCATGGCAGTTTTTTTGAAAGCTCATCAATAAAATGAGCTTCATAAAAGGCTTTTTTAGCCCCGTTTAAGATTCCTGTATCCCATCCTTGAAAATAGTCATTTAAAACCGGAATGAGTTTGTGACGAATTTTGTTTCTATAATATAAAAGCTCGCCATTGGTACTGTCAGTATTGTACGGAATTGAGTATGTATGAGCATAAGACTCTATATTGCATCGAGGTACATTCAGTAGAGGTCTAAAAAGCATGAGTTTTTGCTCAGATTTATTATCCATATTTGAAAATGGGTAGGTACACATTTGTTGAATTCCACTACTTGAATAGCCTGAAATACCAGCACTTGCACCTTGTAAAAAATGTTGTAACAAGGTTTCAAGTTGATCATCTTTATTGTGAGCACAAAAAACAAATGTAGCGTCCAGTTCATATGCATATTGCATGATACTCGTATAACGAACAAAACGGGCTGCTTCCTCTATCCCTCTCTTTCTCACTTTTTCAACTCTTTTGATTTCACCAGGTTCAATTGTAATAATTTTGCATTCTAGCTTTAATTCTTTGCTACAGTAATCAAAAACTAAGTCGGCATCACCCTTAGATTCTTCATACCCTCTAATATTATGATTAACAGTAACAACATGTAAATCGAATGAAAATATCTCTTTCATAGAATACACACTGTGAAGCATTACTTGAGAGTCTACACCTCCAGATACAGCCAGTAAAATAGTCGATTGTTTTTGAGTAGCATCAAAAGAAAAATCCTCCAGTGAACTTTTCGGAGGATAAAGAAATAAAGCTATGTCTTTTTTCATAGTATCTAAAAGACCATCACTTTTTTGATTACCAAAGTCTTGTGAAGGATTTCTTTCGCTATTACCTTGAGAAAGCCTCAAGGCATCAAAATGTTTTTTTTCCAATATTAGCGCAGTGGGCGAACGGTTGCTACAAGTGCTTCTGCGTCAGTAATAATTGTAATAGATTTTTCAAAAGGAAGATCTTTAATGCATATTTTTTGATTTAAACCCAAATCTGAAACATCGGCTGTAATTCTAACTGGCAAATCGGCTGGTAAACATTTAATTTCAACAGTGGCTAAGCCTTTTTCAAACACACCACCATCACGCACACCAACAGGGTTTCCGCTCGTAAGAATTTTCATTGTAGCTACAAGTGGCTTATCTTCATCAATTACATGAAAATCTACGTGAATGTTTTTATCTAAGATAATATTATAATCTGTTGATTTAATAAAAGCGAGTTGGCTCTTTCCGCCGTCTACAACAAGTGAAACCAATGTTGTAGGTGTTGCTTGTTTCCAAACCTTAAAAAACTCAGACTCATTAACTTCGAGCATTCCTGCTTCGCCTTTAGAGTTGTACATTACTGCAGGGAGTTGACCTGTTGCTCGTAGTCTTCGAGCAGCACCTTTTCCTGAAAGTGTTCGTGTTTTAGCATTAATAACTAATCTTTCCATAATTTACCCCATAAAATTAATTGAAAAAACAAAATAAGTGAGATAAGAAGGCTATAAGGAAGGTCTCATACTTGTACCATAATTAATTCTTTAATACTATGATAAAGTTAAACTATAATCTTAAGCACCCCATCGTTCATCACGCCAGAGTTTTTCCGTAGCTGAGTCGGCAGGATTCGAACCTGCGGAATGCCGATACCAAAAACCGGTGGCTTACCACTTGCCGACGACTCAATATTATTGACATGATTTTGACGCACATATCCCAAGATACAGAACCTGAAAATCATGTAAATATAAAAAATAACAAAGAACCTATAAAGTAAGTTCTATTCGTCGATAGGAGTTGTTCCCATTTCGACGTTGCCAGCCTCATACTCTGCGAGTATTCGATCTTGCAATTCATTTCTAAACTCAGGAGTAATTGGATGAGCAACATCCTTATAATCTCCTGCGCTAGTTTTGCGGCTAGGCATTGCAATAAACAATCCTGTTTTACCTTCAATGATCTTTACATTGTGCACTACAAAACAATCATCAAATGTGACAGTAACATAGGCTTTAA
>CAYJFX010000017.1:18010-26411 GCA_964369735.1 uncultured Treponemataceae bacterium | reverse complement strand
ATGAAGACTTTGCAGATACTTTAGAAGCTTTAACAGTGCCAGAAAATCTTGGAGCCTTAGCAGATGAAGATGGTAATGTAACAATTGAAATTACTGGTGATATAGAAAATGAAAAAGATAGTAGTGGAAATGCTAAGCCATTTGAAATAGCACCTGAAAATGGTGAAAAATTAAACTTAACACTTGAAGTAGCAGAGGGTAAAGAGTTTGATGTAAATGGTGGTGGTATTTTAACATCGCTTGTAGTAAGTGGTGCACAAACGACAGTAACAGTTGGTAAAGGTATAACCATTAACGGTGGTTATAAAAATGCTGACAAAGACGGCCACGGCGGTGGTGTTACAGTAACAGATGGCGCAACCTTTATTTTAGATGGTGGAATTATTGAAGGTAACTTTAGTGAAGTAAATGATTATACTAAAGGTGGTGGAGCTGTTTCTATTCTGAACGGTACTTTTATAATGAACAGTGGAACTATTAGAGATAATACAGCATTTAGAGGCGCAGGCGTTTATTTACATGCAGTAGATGCAGATAAAACATCAACATTTATTATGAATGGTGGCTCAATAGAAAACAATACTACAATAATAGAAAAAGATGGAACTATAAATGCTGCTACTGGTGGTGGTTCAGGTGTGTTTGTTTACGGTGCAAGAGCACACTTCATAATGGGCGAAAAAGCAAGCTCAGATGGAAGCATTCCTACAATTAAAGGAAATGTAGCATCTCGGATGGGTAGCGCAATTACACTTTCTACATATGGTAGTGCAACTATTTATAATGGTCTTATTACAGAAAATATAGGACCTTGGGGTGTAATTGGTATGGCTGCTGTTGGAACTTTTAATATGAGTGGTGGTGAAATAAAAGGCAATATTTATGGTCCAACGCTTGAAGATGGCACACCAGACAATTCACGTATATCGGCAGTAGACTCTAATCAAATAAAAAGTTATATCTTAGATGCTGATGGAAATCAGATTTCTCACAGCATTGTTGCTAATCATTCAGGAAACCTTCTTTCAGGAACAATAGACTGGAGTAAGGTGGTAATTGAAGGCGCTCCACCTCCAGTTGCCGAAACCCCGTAATTAAAGTCTAAGTATATGTAAAATAAAGCACTCGGTACATCGAGTGCTTTATTATTTTTACTTTACTTGTAACTTTTTAAGTTTTAAGGTATTATTATCATATGGCAGAATTACTAGCCCCAGCGGGCAACATAGAAACATTAGAAGCGGCTATCGGTGAAGGCGCAGATGCAGTATACATGGGATTAAAAAGCTTTAATGCTCGGATGAGGGCTTCAAACTTTGCATGGAATCAATTTGAAGCTGCAGTTCAATCCTTACACCGCAGAGGAAAAAAAATATTTGTAACGGTGAATACTGTTTGTGAAGAAAAAGAAACAGAGCGCTTGTATCGCTTTTTAAAATACTTAAACGAAATTGGGCCTGACGCAATCATTGTGCAAGATTACGGTGTTGTTCGAATGGTACAGGAGTTTTTTCCCAATTTACGAGTACACGGCTCAACACAAATGAATATTGCAAGTGCAAGCGCAGCAAACCTCATGGGAAAAGAGGGCGTTAGGCGTATTGTCTTAGCTCGCGAATTGGGACTAAAAGAAATACAAGATATCCGCTCAAAAACAAATGTAGAGCTTGAAGTTTTTGTTCACGGAGCTCTTTGCGTAAGTGAGTCAGGCCTATGCCTTTTTTCGAGCTACCTAGGTGGAAAGAGTGCAAATAGAGGAATGTGTGCTCAGGCATGCAGACGCTTTTACAATGCCGAAATTATAGGTGGTGGCACAGAGAGCGGATACTACTTTTCCCCACATGACCTTCAACTCATAGAAAAAATTCCAGAACTAGTAACTGCAGGTGTTGACTCTTTTAAAATTGAAGGGCGAATGAAGAGCGCAGAATATGTTGGCAGCGTAACTGCTGCATATCGCTATGTGCTTGATAATTGGGAAAGTGATAAAAAAGGTGCAATTGCAACGGGAAAACGGCTATTATCAAGCGACTTTGCACGTTCGAAAACGCTCTTTTGGTATCAAGGTGAAAGTGCAGAACACGTATTAAATCCAAACCAAGCTGGCGGTACTGGTATTGCCCTTGGAAAGATTTTTAAAGTGCGAAATGAATCTATAGAAGAAGAGCCAGTGCTCGACAATGATTATGTTGTACTTGAGGGAAGTGATGACGATTTTGAAACTAACACAGCTGGCAAAACGAAGAAGAAAGAGGAAAAACCAGCTTTTGTTGAAAGACATAATTTTGCACTCATAAAAGGTGGAACGTACGAGCCTGAAATAGGGGACTCAATTAGGCTTCATAAAAAAGACGATTCTGGTCGTGTTAGCCATAAAATAAAAATGATAAAGACCTTTACAAAAACTGGTAACGAGCCATGGATTGATATCCCAAAAGGATTTGGTCCAGGTGATAGCGTGTACCTCATACAAACTAAGTCAATGTCGAAACGATATAAAAGAGTTCTTCCCCCTGATATTTCACCATTTAAAAAGCAACCGGGTGGGGATAGACTTCCTATCTTAGATTTAACACCTATTAAGAAAGTTAACCTTTCACACTTTCCAGAAGGCTTATATGTACAAGTTAGCACTGTAAATGATATGCATGCTGTAATATCAGAAAAACCAACGAGGGTAATTTTAGAATTGAATGCCGATTCAAGACGCTCTTTATTGCAAAAAAAACAAGTACTTCCTTTTTCAAAAAAAGAAGTATTTATTTCGCTAGACCCATTTTGCCCTCAAGAACAAGAGGCGCAGCTTCAAAGCGAATTAGAAGAACTAATTGATTTGAGGTTTACACAATTTGTGGTAAATAACCCAGCACATATTACAATGCTCAAAAACAAAAAAGTATCGATGATTGCAGGTCCGTATTTATATACGTTTAACCGCTGGGCAGTTTCTTGGCTAGAAAACCAAAACATAGATGCATTTGTCATGAGCCACGAAACTTCACAAAGTAATCTTGAAGCAACACTTACAAAAGAGCAGCGGCAGCGCGCAATGATTAATATATTCTCATATCCTGCATTATTTAGGATGCGCTTTCGTCTTCCAGAAAGCTATGATTTTCACTGGTTTAATGACAAAGAAGGTATGGCCTTCAGGGCACTTTCAACTCCTGATGGCTCATATGTAATGCCCGAAACTCCTTTTTCGCTCATCGACAAAGTGAACAGCCTAAGAACACTTGGCTTTACCCACTTTTTAATAGATATGTCAAAAACACAGGTAGTTCGATCAGACTTTAAGCAAATCATGAGAGCGCTTCATAAAGGTGATGTTGTTCCAGGAGCAAGCAGATTTAATTGGAAAGATGGCTTTTATAACGCAGATAAACTACGAAGGTAAGGTATCCGCAAGAATTACACGGATTACACAGATTTTTACTAGTGCACTATCATATATTATACCAAACACTACAATAACACTAAAATAAAGAATATTTTTTATTTTAGGCGCATACTTGTTTTGTCTAGTATACTTGTGGTGCATAATAATAAAAATCCTATAAATCTGCGTAATCTGCGGATAAAACAAACTTTGTGTAAGTCTGTTAGTTAAAAGACCAATGCCTCCTCTGCACTTATTAATGCGCTTTCGGCAATTTTCGACGGTGCTGCTTTTTCAACTGATTCCCCTTTATCCCCATCTTTTTGTAAAAACATAGGCTTAAACTCAACATGCTCAGCTATAATACCAATCTTTGCCCGTTTTTTTCCATCAGTACCTTCCCAACGACTTTGCTTAAGCCTACCAACAACTCTCACCCCACGACCTTTTGAAACATTCTTCATACATAGCTCTGCTAGCTTTGCCCATGTTTCCACTTCGAAAAATGATATCTCTTTTTCATAGCTATCATCTTTTTTGTAAGATCGAATAGTCATTAAGGAAAATGTGCACACATGCGTACCCTTTGGCGTTTCTCTCATAACAGGTTCTTGCACTACATTTCCCTCTACAATAATTGTGTTAAGTGAATTCATGTATTACCTCCGATTTTTTATGTACGTACATATATAGTTATAGTATTTTATGTAAAAAAAAATAGAGAATTATGAAAAAAAAATGCAATTTATATATTTTTTCATAATATACAAATTGCATTGAAAAGTATAAAGGAAATGTGTTAAAGCGTTTTTGTTAGTTTAATGATATACAGTAACATATACATTTTAAGTTGCTCTTTGTCTGTAATCTTTTGAAGTGCAGGGTTTTGCATTACATTATCAGCAAGATTTCTCATTCGCTCTAGTGTAAATGTACTAGATTTAATTGTTCTTAAAGTTTTTCGCATGTAATCGCGCAATAATGAGTTTACATCCTCTGTGAGGTTGTTTCTGAGTTGCTTATCTAAGAGTTTATTCCACTGGCGAATGTATGAATCCATTTCTCGCTCTATGGTTGAGCCAACAGGGACAACTTGTGATTCAGCTTCGGCCGCTGCATCTCGAAATTCTTTTCTTCGCTGATTTTTAGTACTGTTACTCAATGCTGTAGGTTCATCGGCATTTTTCAATTGTAATTGAGCAGTAGGCACTGGTTCAACCATACCTGCTCTTTTCTTTCTTTTTGGTGGCCTTAGGAGCATCTTCGCAATCCACGAAATAACAGGAATTGTGTACCAAACAGGTAGAAGTATCTTTGCATCTGTTGAAATTTCTCTTCTCGAAAGCATAAGAAGTTCACTGTAAGGTAGAAGCACGCCATTGGAAAATAGGTGCATTTTCTCTTTGTTATTCTGAGCATCGTAGTGTACAAGCGATAAAAAATTTGCTTGTAGTAGAGCATCTAAAATTGGCGATGTAGATTTAACCTCAGTTTCTAGGCATGCTTCAAAGGCTTTTTGGTCAGTCATAGCTGGCACATGGTCAAACTTTTTATATAATTCAAACCATCGCTTTGTTAACACCTCTTTTATGTTTTCTCTAGCATCATTACAGAGTCGAATTATTAAGGGAATTACCTTTGTTTTATAAATATAATATCGCTCTCCTGAATGTATCTTAAAGGTTAATAACTCTGGTAAATCTCCATCAGAAATTTGAGTAGTTGCGCTATTCAAAAACTCGGTTAAATCCTCAGCGGTATACTGACCCAAAAGTGGAATTCCTCTGGTATCGGTAAAAAGATCAATAGCTTTTCTGTTAAAATAATGAGGAGTTGCATTTAATGCTTGCTCTAGATTTCTAAGAGCAGTGGTGCGTTGGAACGTTTGTTGAGCTTTATTTTTATAGTAGCCCATTGCAATATCTGTTATTGCAACACTTTGCAAAATGGTAATATGCTCTTGAGTGTAATCAGTAACCTTTTCATAATCTTGGCGTATAAAAAAACCTAATTGACTCCAAAAATAAAATGAGTCACTTGAATTTTTTATTGATTCAAGGGCTTCAGTTGGCTTTTGTATAAACTGAGAAAAAAATGTTTTTACCGATATTTCCTTTCCAGAATTAGACAAACGTAATCTTTTTAAGAAGTAATCATGGAATTCTTCTTTTCTTAACATTTGGCGAATTTTTGATAGTGAAATATCAAACAAAGTAGTTGCAGAAACGGTAGCTGGAAAAATAATAGTTGGAATATTATTTGTAAATGTAAGTCCGTAGAGTTTTTTTTGCTCGTTATCAATTACGGCAGCAGGATGCTGTTTTTCTTCTGTTTCTTCTTTTTCAAAAAGCTCTAAAAGAAAGGTAGAGGCTTGGTGCTGCTCAATCATTTCAAAAGGGGCTTGCTTGGGAAGGTCATTTACCGTTGGAAAAGGTATTGATGGATTGTTTCCTATTTCTCGAAAACGAGAAGCATAACGCTCGGCATAAAAGGGTACAACAATAATTCCTTTTTTATCACTTTCAGGATGGGTAATAATAATTGTCCCTTTTCCTTGCAATGCTTCAATTTCATCATGCATGGCAGTTTCAGGATTTGTTGTATAGTTAATAAGTTCTGGTTGTGTATCTATGTTATGTTGTGCATAACGCTTCATGTAATCACAGAATTCTGCAAAGTGCACATGAGGACTATTTTGTTTTTGTGCAAAAAGCACAAGTATTGTTAAGAGATTTTTCTTGGCCGCCATGTAATTATTATAGCAGAAAAAAAATATTTTCTCAATATTGTTTTGTAAATATTTACAATTTTTTTATTTACTTCTGTTTCCTTGTTTTTGGTGCTTGACCGTTTATACAGTATTGCGTAAAATATGTATATGTTTTCAACAAGATTAAATACGTTAAACCCCTATGTTCCAGGTGAACAACCTGAGGGTGATTTTATTAAAATTAATGCAAATGAAAATCCCTATACTCCGTCAAAAGATATTTTGCAAAAACTTTCTGCCTATGTTGAACAAAATGGAATGGATTTTGCATTATATCCTGATCCTGAATCAACAGAACTTAGAAAGTCAATTGCAAGCATGCTCAATGATTCAGGAGGCTTTTTACAATCAAGTTCAAAACTTGCTTGCAATATAACTGAAGACATGATTTTTTGTGGCAATGGCTCAGATGAAGTATTATCATTTATTTTCTATACTTTTTTTGATTCTGATAAAGAGCTTGTACTACCAGAATTAACATACAGTTTTTATCCTGTATATGCAGATTATTATGATATTCCGTTAAAAAAAATACCACTAAATAATAATTGGACGTTAGATACAAAAGCGATGTTGGCCGTAGAAAATTCAACTGGAATGATTTTTGCAAATCCTAATGCACCAACTGGTATTGATCTTTCTGTAAGTGAAATTGAACATATGCTACATAATTTTCCTAAGGATAGGGTTATGGTAGTTGATGAAGCCTATGTAGACTTTGCAAATGAATCTGCACTTTCACTTTTACAAAACCATAAAAACCTTGTTATTGTTAGAACCTTTTCAAAGTCGTTTTCGTTTGCAGGAATGCGCTTGGGCTATTGTATTGCGCACCCTGAGTTAATCGATGCGATTACAAAGGTTAAAAACAGCTTTAATCACTTTCCAGTCGATGCCTTCACTCAAAAATTTGGATCATTAGTGTGTGAAAACTGGAAAGACTATGCTGCAACTTCTAAGACAATTTCGCACGATAGAGATATATTTAGTGCCACTTTACGCGAAAATGGGTGGGAGGTGATTCCATCTAAGACAAACTTTGTTATGGCAAAGCACTTGAAAGGGAAAAGTGGTTTAGAAGTGTATGAAGAGTTAAAAAAACACGCCTTTTTGGTACGTTACTTTGATAAGCCTAAAACAAAAGACTGGGTACGTATAAGTATTGGAAAAACAGAAGAAGTGGAAAAACTTACAAAAATTATGAGTAGTATGTAACGAGGTGGAAAAAGTGAGATTTTTAGTACTATCAGATATTCATGGCGCAATCGATATGATTGATAAATTAGACGATGAGTTTTCAAAGGTCGATGCAGTTCTTGTAGCTGGCGATTTTGCAGAGTTCAATGATACCGAGAGTGCAGAACCTACATTAAAACACCTTCTTAGTAAGCATGAAAGATTTTTTTGTGTAGCAGGTAATTGTGATGAGCCGTCATTTGTAGAAACCTTAGATAATTATGATGTATGCATTCAAGGCTCAATGGTGTTTTCAGAAGGGCTTAGCTTTTCTGGAAGTGGAGGAGCTTTGAGGTTTACAGGTACTACACCATTTGAAAGAGATGATGAAGATTTAATTAATGATTTGCGTTTGGTGAGAGACTTAGATAATACTGATAATCTAATTCTTCTCATACACCAACCCCCTTTCAACACAAAGCTCGATGTTATATCAGCTGGCGCACATGTTGGCTCAAAGCTAGCCAGAGGTTTTATTCAAGAGTTTCAGCCACTCATTGTTGTGAGTGGGCACATTCATGAATCATTTGCTATTGATACTTTGGACAAAACTACTTTAATAAATCCTGGATCTTTAGCAGAGGGGCGCTATGGCATAATAGAGCTTGTTAAAAAAGCAGGAGAATGGTCGGTAGAAAAATGCGAACTGCATTTATTATAGTTCGTTTGTTACGAGCCTAAATCCCATGTAGTTGTATGCTTCGCCAGGATTAAATGCATAGCGGTCTGCAGCGTACACAAAGGATGCATATTCACTCCAACTGCCACCCCTCATAACCCTCTCGGTTCCCAAAGCGCTATTGTTTTCAATGGTTTCATATTCAGAAAACCAATCCCAACAAAACTCTAACATGTTACCACTCATATCATATAAGCCCAATGAATTTGCTTTTCCACTTCGAGGCGCACTCATCGGTCCTAAAAGGCTTTCGGCTGTTGCAATATTTGCGCTCCCAATTGGAAAAACAGGGGAGCCTTCATTTGCAAGAGAATCAAACATACTGTTTTCATGTGCA
>CAYJFX010000017.1:0-18000 GCA_964369735.1 uncultured Treponemataceae bacterium | reverse complement strand
TTACAACTGTTTCAAAATCCCATGCAGGGCCAGACAAGCTTGCCCCACTTATAAAGCTTTGTGCACCTGATTTCCCTTTAATTTTTCTGGCAGCATATTCCCATTCTGACTCTGTTGGAAGCCTATAGCCATTTACCGTAAAATCACACTCGGCCAAATCTACTCGCGCGGCATCCGTAGCATTTCTTAGAACTATGCCCTCATATGAATAACTTGGAGATCGCCCCATTATTTCTGAAAATGCATTGCACCAAACAATTGCATCTCTCCAACTAATACTTGTAATTGGTTGAAAGCGGCCTCGTTCTGTGGGCTCTTGTGCTCTTCTGCCTGATGAGCCTTCTTGTCCTGGATTTTGAAATACATAGCCAAGCTCACTTTCAGAAAGCGCTTTTACGTGGTACCAGAGCTCATAGGTTGTTTCGTATGCATTCATGTAGTAATGATTCACACTGCGAATTGCAGTAACTGATTGAACACCTTCACCAATAGTAAAAACATCACTATTTCTTGCAAGAGATATCAAGTCGATATGTTCATCAAAGTCAATTGCTGTACCCAGCAAAAACTCTAGGTCAAAGTCAAATCCATCATCGTTTGCATATAAAAGTGAAAGTGCTGCACACAACCAGAGTGCTAATATTATACACAGTTTTTTCATACGAACCTCATTATTTCTTTTTTTTACGTGGCTTTTTTGCTCGCCAATCGGTAAGAACTGCAAGTGCAAGCAAACCTGCAACTACACATATAATACTAATTATTATTACACCCATCCATCCTGATGATGTAAAGGGGAGGGGAACATTCATGCCAAAAAAACTTACAATAAAAGTTGGCACCATCATCACAAGCGAAATAACTGTTAAGCGCTTCATAACTATGTTAAGATTATTTGAAATTACCGATGCAAAGGTATCCATCATGCTTGTTAAAATATTTCTGTATGTATTTGCCATTTCCAACGCTTGTCTATTATCTATTTCCACATCTTCAAGCCAATCTTTATCTTCTTTATCCAAGCTTATAATGTGTGTTTTTGTAAGCTTTTCTAAAAGCAATTGGTTACCGGTAAGCGATGTTGTAATAAACTCAAGTGATTTTCCAAGGTTTAATAAAAGCATGAGTTCATTGTTTTTTACAGAACGCTCCAAGGTACTTTGAATTGAACTTGAGCGCCTATTAATTTCTTTTAAATACCGTAAAAACATTGAATCGCTTCTACTTAAAATTCGTATAACAAAGGCGGGAAAATCGCTTAATGTTAAATCGCGTATTCTATTTGCTGCAATGTCATGTAACACCTCACAATCTGTCCAACAGATTGTAATTATTGTATGTTCAAAAAGTATTATTCCAAGCGGCACCGTTATATAGCTTATGTCGTGGTCTGGTGTATAGAGTGGGAGTCGCATAATTATGAGTGTATAATCATCTGCTTGTTCTATTCTGGATAGCTCATCTTGGTCTAGAATATCGAGAATATGCTCTTGTTCTATGTTATAGGTTTTTTCGAGTATTCGAATATCTTCTCTTGTAACGGATCTAACATCAACCCACTGGTTTTTGTTCTCAGAGGAAGTCGCTTCATCAAATTGGATAAGCTTGCCATTTTTTTCTTCCCAGTACGTTATCATTGGCTTATCCTCCTTGCCGTTCGGCACTTCAAGGTTATTTTTATTCTCTTTATTATAGTGTATACCTGAAATGCAAAAAAATCAAGGGTGGAGAAAAGATTGTTTTTTTTGGGGAGGAGGGGGGATTTTTTAACTTTTTTTTAGAATTCTCTATTTTTTTTTAAATAAAATACTAAAACATAGATATGAGGAGGAGCATGTGAAGGTATTGTGTAGTGTAGTACTTGTGTTTCAATCTTTCTTTTTTGCGTATGGCCAAAGCTCGGAAAATTCCGTTAGCTATGACTTTGTAATGCAAGACATACGCGATATTGTTTATGCTGTGTCAATTGCACAGGGGATATCAATTGTATGTGATGATACCATAAATGGTGAAACGAGTTTTAGGTTTTCTGGAAGTGACTTTGAAAGTGCTGCGAAAGCTTTTTTACTTTCAAACCGTTTATATGCCAAAGAAATTGATGACGTTATTGTTCTATCAAAAATCGAGATAACACAAAGTGACTCATCAGATTACATATATGATATAAGTGCATATGATATCGCTCCATCTATTTTGTTTAATAAGCTTTCTGAAGAATCAAAAATACCTATTACCTATGATTTGCTCCCATCTTCTCCTATCTCTATTCATCTGAAAAATGTAAATATCGAAGAAGCAGTTTCAATTGTGATGCAGTCTTTTTCGGATTATTCTGTAAAGCGAAATGAAAAAAGTATTAGTGTATCGCAAAATAATTATGGTTCTCAAACAAGGTTATCACACTCTAGTCGTGGCGGCATCGGAGTTGAGATAGAAAAAGAAGATGGGTTATATTCGCTTGATGTTCAAAGTGGGAGTTTTTTTGACAGCATTGAAACGTTGTTTTCTATCTCAGAAAATCAGTTTTGTAATTTATTACCAAGTGACAGACTTATCACCCGCTTAGTTTTTTCATCTCTCGACTTTGATAATGTTCTTACAGTTTTGTGCTCACAAGCAGAGGCTCGCTTTGCGTTCAATGATGGTATGTACATAATATATGGATTTGAAAATGCTTCAAGCACATTAAAAAATTCAAATAAAAATTGGAAAACTATTTCACTCAAATACATCTCATCAGAAGCCTTTTCACCTCTCTTTGCTAAGCGCTTCCCCTCACTAGACTTATTAGTTCTTTCTAGTAGTGATGTGCAAGTGGAAATGAGCGCCATAGAGGAAGAGGATGTTGAGTCATTTGTCCTCTTATGCGATGTACCCGAAAAAACTCATTTAGTAGAGCTACAATATATTACAAGTGAAAAACTACTTGAGCATTTGCCTCCTGGAATTAGTGCAGATCAATTTTATGATTCTGGCAATGGGCACAGTTTGTTTTTTACCGGAAGCAATGAATCTTATGCGCGTTTAAAAAAATCATTAGAAGTGGTAGATTGTCCTGCTGTTATTATTGGGTATGACTTACTTGTCTTACAAGTACAGGAAAGTGAGTCAATGAACTGGAAACCAAGCTTTTCTGCTGAAAAGGTTTCTCTAGGTGATAGAACTGCTATAACAGGGCACCTTGGTTCTGTTGCTGCCCTTAATTTAGATGTTGTAACAGCGTTTGGTTATACTTTTGCAGCAGATCTGCAAATAGCTATTGGTGAGAATAAAGCTCAGGTTTACGTTGACACAAAGTTGCAAGGAATTTCTGGTAGTCCTATACATTTTCAAAATACTAATACATATCGTTATCAAGACACTGCAATAGATCCTGATACAGGAAAGCCAGTGTATTCTGGCATTACTCGTGAAATAATAGCAGGCTTAGTCTTAAATATTGAAGGGTGGGTTTCTGGTGATGGAATGGTTACTACCAAGGTAACCGCTTCTTTGTCCCGAAGAGGTGCAGATGTCTCTGAGAATGGAAATCCACCGCCTACATCTGAAAAAGTGGTAACAACTGAAGTACGTGGTAAAAGTGGTGAGCCTATTGTATTAAGCGGCCTTGTTCAAAATGATTCGACCTTTGTTGAAGAAGGTGTTCCGTTAATTTCAAAAATTCCATTATTGGGGTGGCTTTTTAAATCCAATCAAAAAAATGAAGAGAAAAATGAAATGATAATCTATCTTGTACCACATGTACATACTAATACCGTGGAGGCAGAAAGTGTCACATTTTAATTTATCCCCTGT
The DNA here is from genome assembly GCA_964369735.1 of uncultured Treponemataceae bacterium. Classification (GTDB taxonomy): domain Bacteria; phylum Spirochaetota; class Spirochaetia; order Treponematales; family Treponemataceae; genus CAYJFX01. Next base: position 14,205 of record CAYJFX010000017.1, on the reverse strand, counting down.
GTTTTGTGCTCATAATGGTGTAGTAATTCTTGAACAAACAAAGATGAATATTGTAATAGGAATGGTTGATACAGAAAACAGTGCTCTTTGCTCAAAAATTAATGCAAGGTATTTACAGTATCTCAGAATGTATGAGAAAAAAAGTATTCATAAAGATGAAATAACCTCCTATATTACATATAAGCATATTACTAAGGATTTTTTTATTCGAGAAACCTCTAGAAAATTTGCATTAGAGCAAGGAGAAAGGGATGTGATAGCTGGTAATTCTTTAGATAAGGGAGAAAACTTAGAATACTTAATAGAAGATGCACCTATCATTCACTTATTAAATTCAGTCTTATTAGATTGTGTAGAAAAGAATGGTAGTGATATACATATTGAGCCGTACAAAGATGGCAGTAGAATAATAATGCGCTTTTTTGGAGAGCTAGAGTTATATTCAGTTGTTGATAAAAAAACTGCAAAAGCACTTATTTTGAGAATTTTGTTTTTGTCAGGTTTAGATATAACAGAAACTCGAAAAAGTCAAGATGGGTCTTTTCATTTTGAGGTTGGTACTATAGAAGCAGAGGTGCGTGTTTCTGTTTTACCAGCGCAATACGGAATATCTTGTGTTCTTCGATTGCTCAGTTGCAAGGCGTTTGAGTTAACATTTTCAGGTCTGGGCTTTTCACCCCTGCATATAGATTTTTTAGAAAATGTATGTTGTAAGAACAATGCACTCATTTTAGTTTGTGGTGCTACTGGCGCAGGTAAAAGTACAACTCTTGCAGCAATTCTGCATCGATTAGCTGAGAAAAAACGCAAAATTATTACTATTGAAGACCCCGTAGAATATCGTCTTGATGGAGCTGTGCAAGTATCAGTTAACCCTGATATAGATATGGACTTTTCTGAAGTATTGCGAAGATCATTTCGACATGACCCTGATGTACTTATGATTGGTGAGATTCGAGATGAAAAAACTGCGCGCATTGCAGTAAGGGCAGCTCTCACGGGGCACCTTGTACTTGCGAGCATTCATACCATTGATGCTCCTTCTGCAGTTATTCGACTCTTAGACATGGGAATTGAAAGCTGGCTTTTAGCTTCTGTTTTTGGTGGTAGCCTTTGCCAAAAGCTCTCAAAAGGGTATAGAGGAATGGAGCATTATTATTACCCTTGCGTAGAAGTGCTTCCTTCGTGCAAAGATATTTCAAATCTAATTTTGGAAAAAGCAAATGTATATAAATACAGAGATTGGATGGAAGAAAACGGGATTGAAAGTATGCATAAGGAGGAAGTTTATGCATCGTGCTTTTAATACAGTTGATTTTTTTAACAAATTACACAGCTTAATTCAAGGTAATCTTTCTTTAGTGCAGTCTCTTGATATACTTTCAATGCTTCGAGAAGAGAACACAAAGTCTCATACGCAGCTAACAGCACACGCGATCTTAGAATCCATAAAAATAGGATACACATTTTCGCGCTCTTTACTTTTATGTCCATATATAAATGTATCAAAAGGTACTGTCCATCTTTTAGAAGCAGCAGAGCATGGAGCGTGCCTAAAAGAGGCCGTAAAATTTGTATGTGAAGAAAATGAAAAACAAAAACAGATTCATAATGAAATAGTGAACGCACTAGTGTACCCACTAGTTGTGGTTATAATGGCAGTGGTAGGTACTATTGCTCTCCTTTACTGGAAAGATTTATTTTTAAGTGCAATTTCTACAGCCGACATATTTTTAATACTTGTAAGAGCTTTTAGTGTTTTTATCGTTTTGCTTTCACTATTGTTCGCATACATTTTTTCATCATTAAAGTTTCCACCACTTTTTACATTTTATTACTCATTAAGTTTTTTGCAAAACGCGGGATTTACCTTCTGTAAATCACTTGAGATATACATGAGTATTCATTATAAGCATCCCCTGTATAAAAATGTATACGATGCATATTGTGAAATTAGTAAAGGAAATTTAGTTTCAGTATCACTTTCAAAAGCACACCTTGCAAACCAAGAAATGACAATTATGTTGGAAATTTCAGAAAAAACAGGAAACATTGTCGATGTATGTAAAAATATTTCACATAGTATATCAAAAGATTATGAAGTTAAAAAAAATCACTGTGTGCGACTCCTTGAACCGCTCTTGCTTTTTGTGGTTGGAGTATATTTAGCAATTCTTATGGAAGGAATTTTTCTTCCATACATTACAGATTTTGGAGGAATATTATGAAAAAAGATAAAGGGTTTACATTTATTGAAACGCTTATAGTACTTGCAATAATTCTCATTTTAAGCGCAGGTATTGGGGTGTCTGCTTCCACCTATATTGAACGGTCTAAAAAGAGTTCAGCAATAAGTGAAATAGCAATTCTATCAAATGCCTTGTATACCTACTACTTAGATTGCGGGGCCTTCCCATCAAAGGCACAAGGCTTGCAAGCGCTATGGGCTAAACCTGATTTTCACCCTGTGCCACAAAATTGGCAAGGTCCCTATGTAAATAAAAAACCTGGATTCGATCCATGGGGAAGAGAATACATATATGAAGACTACAATGAAGCAGGCTTACCTTTTTCGATCATGAGTCTTGGTATGGATGGACTTGATAATATAGGAGACGAAAATGACAATATTTACTCATGGAAGTGATAAGGGTTTTATATTGATACAATCAATTTTATTACTTTTCTTTTTGTGTATATATTTTCTCATAACACTAGAACTTGAACAAAGAAGGCTTGTTCATGCAAAAAGGGAATATGAGGCTACCATCAGTAAGTATGAAGTCGATCTTACCGAAAAGGGACACAGTTATGAAGCTCATTGAAGTTGTAATTTTATGCTTTTTTTTCGCTTTGTTTGCCAAAATATTTTCGAGTGCGAATAATCAAATAGTAACCTATCAAAGCTTAACTCAAAACTATTTAGAAAAAACTCAGGAGATATTTAAAAGACACGTTGCAGATATCTTAACCAAGGAGGAATAGATGAGCCAAAAGGTTATAGTGAACAACAGTGATTATGACTCTTATTGTATGAAAATGCCTTTTCAATTGTTTAAGCTTCCGTTTGTACATAGTCATATTGAGCAGTATATATTGTCAGAGATTGAAAAAATACATCCCTTTTTTGGAATGCATTGCAAGGTGGATTTTAGAATTATTATACAAAGAATGAAGATATCCCTATTAGTGGTTGTGATGGATACCATAATATTGCAAAAATATCAAACAGCTGAAAAGAATAAAAGCCTTTACATTCAACACAATATTGAAAAGAAACTCCAAACTATACAGGTATTTAAGAACAGTGTTTCCCACAAACAGAAGAAGATCTTTTTTCTTGGTGCTCTTGTTATTCTGAGTTTCCTACTAGGAACATTTTACTTTGCTGTCTTGTCTCCAAGTTTGATACAAAAAAACAACCAAAATCACACTGACACTGTGTTGATTGGTAAAGATGAAAACATTCCAGTAACAGCACTTTTTCAACAAGTAAAAAAATGGCTTCAACAAGGAGCGCTAATTACTCAGTTTTCTTACGAAGAACAACACAGCCTTGTAAATAACAAGACTCACATACTTATTAAAGCATCGCTAACAGGTTTACATCCTGAAAGTATTTTCAATTTTTCTCAAGGAGAAACTGGGTTTGAACAAATGAGAGGCCTAGAAACCACACTGCAGATTTCACCTATTGTATTTGAAAAGAATATACCCAAACTTTCACTATCATTTTCTCACGTAGTTACATACAGTACCCCTAAAATTGAATCTAATGGCATGTCTGAGGGGAACTATATTCGTGACCTTGTTTTATCCCACGCAGGAAGCATTCGAGAAGAAAATTGGGAAAATAAAAGCCTATCATTTTTTCTACCACTTGCGCAGTGGGCTTCCTTTTGCGATTTATTTTTTGAATATTTACAAAAATCAAATCAGGCTATAGGGACATTATCATTAGTGCATAATAATAATTCTTCAATTGTGAATGCATATATTAGTGTTAAACACGGGATACAATCTGCTGAACTCTTAGTAATAAAAAATATGTTTGAGAATCACAATATAAAAGTGATACCATCTTTTTCAAATGGAATAAGTTCTTCTGAAAGAAAAATTGGGAACGTTAAAAAAAATGATGGATCAGAAGTAATATTTTATCTAACTGAAGAAGGAAAAATTACATCAAAGGAGGTTAATTAGTGCAGAGGCTTTAAGACATTAATAAGAAGAGGGTCGTATCGAAAATAAAAGGAGGAACAATGAAAAGTAAAGCATTACTGTTATTTTTTCCAATTTTTGCATCAACCATGTCAGCATGTCTACATACAGATGGCATACCCTATGCAATTACTGAGCCTGAATGCAAGATTGGAAAGGTACAAGGTGTGTATGAATTTGCAGGTGTGCACTTCATGTTTTATAATAACTCAAATAAAACCGTCCAGAACCTTAAGTTTATTTGTGCAGTATTTGATAGTTCTGGAGAGGAAAGTCCTTTTGTTGGAAGTAACATTATTTCGGCTACGCATAAGGAGCCAGTACTTGCAAGCGATGCGAGGGAGATTACCTTAAGCTTGGATCAATATATACACCAACTACCTCTGGAGCCATATATTATTGATTTTTTTTATGTAACAAAAATAGAGTATGATGATGGTTCTGTATGGACTGATCCATATGGCGCATGGATGCCAGGCGGCTTATGAAAAAAGTATATTTTCACAAATTTTTACTTTTAGTATGTTTTATTCTTGTATCTTGTACGCAATATTTTCATGGAGTATTCATAAGAGAAGGGTTAGTAGCTTCAAATCCATATACGGTTGGGAAGTGGACTATTATGATGTATATGGCTGCAGATAACAATTTAGAAAGTGAGGCTATTCAGGATATTAATGAAATTGAAATGTTTAACTTAGACTCCAAAGGAGTCACTGTCTTAAGCTTACTAGATAGAAGCTCTGGTCATGATGGCACTAATGGGGCATGGGAGGAAACTCGGCTTTTGAAAATAGAACAGGATCCAGAAGGTGAAAACGGGATTATAGTTTCTAAAGAGCTATCATCAAAAGAGCTTGCTCTTAGTGTTGAAAGTGCAACTGAGCTTGATATGGCAAACTTCAACACTTTAAAAAGTTTTTTACAGTTTGGGTACAAACATTATGAAGCTGAAAACTATGCGCTTATCATATGGGGACACGGTAATGGCTTGCGCTCTGTAATATCTGATAGCTATACTGACTCTACAATGTCTTTGCAAGAGTTAAGAGTGGCCATTGAAAACGGACAAGGGGAAAAGAGCCTTGATGTGATTGCATTTGATACATCTTTTGGTTCAACGCTAGAAACTATATGGGAAATCAAAGATTCTACCAATTGGCTTGTGGGGGTACCTGGCGCAATTTCTACAACTGGCTGGAGCTATAAAGATATTTTTTCAAGTTTTCTAGAAACAAGTATGTCATCAGTAGACTTTGCTCAAGTTATCGGCTCACAAAAAGGTACAACTGCAATAAATATGCAATATATACATGAAGTAAAAAAACAATTTGACAATCTTTCTTCTCTCGTAGCAATGAATATTGATTCATGGGAAAAGCAAAGACTGCTGAAAAATATATTACTAACAGATGTACAATCATACAAAGCTTCAACATACCCATCAGATATGTTTATAGATGTGTGTGATTTTGCTATTAATATATCAAAAAATGCACCATTTATCACAGCCGATGAGATTGTACAAAACGAAATAGTAGAGAAGAGCCTTATTATGCAGAATACTCTTTCGCACGCAGTACTAAAAAAAGATGAAAAAAGTGAGTCAATATCTGTTTTTTTTATTTCATTTCTAGCTGAAGGAATTCCTAATCCGGCTTATCCAAATGCATATATCCAAAGCGATGTAGAGGAGGGAAAAATAAGTTTTGTTAATGAGAGCACTGGCTGGGTTCCAACAAATGATGAAAGCGTAACACTTCTTAATAAATTATTTTTTACTACATTTTAAACTAACTATTTGCGCTTGGGAAAACGTTTTTCGAGGTACAAGATTCTTGTATTCATCTTATTTAATTATAGGCTTAGCGCCTAAAAAGGAAATTTTATGAAAAACAAAAAAAGCTACTTAGTATGTCTGTTGTTAATTGTGGTTGTGTCACAAGGTGTCTTTTCTTTTGAAGCAAAACAAAAAATAGTTGATAGTTATGACGTTATTGAGCGTAAACTTGTAAAAAGTGAATATGATTCTATTAGCGAATACTACGCATATCCTGTTACCGTTAGATTAAGTAATTTAAAAAAAGTAACATTTGCAAGTATTCTTCCCATTTACACAGAGGAAAGGGGGTGGGTACGTAGCCAATTTTTAGAAAAAGGTGATAGGGTACTATATTTAAAAAATGGAGAAGTTTCATACAAGACTATCTGGAATGTTTCTGTAAAAGATAAAATGAATGTGTTTTATACTGTTGTGAACGTTCATGAGACGCATACCTATTTTAAAGATGGTGTTTTGGTGCATAACAATGGAAGCAGTGATAGTAGATCAAGCTCTAGTTCAAGTTCTAAGAAAAAAAATTCCGGTTCATCTAAATCTAATTATTCCCCTGAAATTCAAAAACAATTGGATGCAATACGTAATTCAAAAGAATTAACAGACTATGAAAAAAAGAGGCGAGAAGTGGCACTGATAGCATTTGCAGAAAAGGATGATGGGAGCAGTTCTAAAAATAAAAACCCTAGCAAACCAAAGCGTAGATCAGAACCTTCTGCCGCAGAGCTTGCAGCAAAGGCTGCCCAAGCAGCACTTAATGCACTCAAAGCAACAGGGGCATTACACACTGAAGTAGAAGAACAAAAATCAAAGGTGAAAAAAAACCAACGTGCATCACAGGAAAAGCTAGAAGAAAAAACTGCTAAGCTTGAGGCTGCTCAAGTCGGGGACCCAGTTCTAGTAACAACAGGGGCATTTGTTCACTATGAGGTTGATCTAGCGTATACAGGTGGTATCTCTACCATGCAAGTAGCTCGTTTCTACGAAAGCACAAATACAAACTTTTACTCGATGGGGCAATCTTGGGCATCACTTTTAGACTCCAGAATTATACGTGGGGTTAGCAATTATGAGAAAAGTCAATTAGCCTCTTTACCTTCAACTATGCAAGAGTTGAAAAGAATTCAAAGCACCTTAGTTGCATACAAAAATTATCCAGAAACAGTTTATGCAAATAGTGTGATACAAGGGCGCTATAATGAGGTAAATGCAATATATCAAAACTTGCTCTTAGAAGAAAAGCAGAGTAATAAAATAATGGAGTTAAATAAATTTGTTGTTAATTCAAAAAATGAAAACACTTATCACACTATAGGAGATGGACTGCTAACATACATTGATGAAAAGGGCTCCCCAATTGTATTTACATTTTTGGGTAATGGTCTCTGGCACCCAATTAACTCCAATAAAGCGCAGTACATGAAAATAGAAAGTCAGGATAAAAAGAATAACCTAACTGAAGTAGGCTTTATTCTTTTTGAAAAAAATGGAAAAGAAACATGGTTTGATAAATGGGGGCTAATTGAAAAAATAGTAGACAAAAATGATAATGAATTACTTTTTAAGCGTAATCATTCTACAAAGGTTTTAGATAGCATACAAACACCAGAAGGTAGTGTCATTGCATTCAAGTATAATGAAAGAGGGCTTGTAAAAAGCATGCACGCACCAGATGGTACATTTGTGCAGTACGGATATACAGGTAATAACCTTACATCAGTTATCGATGTTGATGGGGATAAAAGCACTTATGCATATGATAGTAGAGGAAAGCTCACTCGATTTACAAAGCCAGATGGAAGTTACGTTTCTTTCACGTATGGATTGCAAAATGCACAAGGTGAGTACCTTACAACGTCTACTACAAATGAAGAAGGTTTTTCTGAATATTTTGAATATGACTTAGAAAATAATATCACCGTATATACTGATCACTCAGGCTTTAATGAATATGTGTACTATGATGATAATCACCGTACTATAAAAATAGTAGATAAAGTGGGTAAAAGCACATCATACACTTATGATAATATTGGAAATATATCTTCTATGTCAATTAATGGGAACAAAACTCACTACACGTATGATAGTAGAGGAAATAAAACTCAGGAAAAATATTCAGATGGAAGTAAAAAAGAATGGAAGTATAATAATTTTGACCAAGTTACCCACTATACCGATAGAGATGGTGTGTCCAGAAGTGTTGTGTATGATGTAAAGGGAAATCCATTAGAGTTTAAGTTGGGCAATATAACCCTTGAAAGGGCACAGTATGATGAAAAAGGTAACATTATACGTACAACTGATAGTGAGGGTAATGCAACTGATTATACGTATGATTCCACTTATAATGTAAGCAGTAAAACATCTGGGAGTGTTTCTGAACACTTTGAATATGATAAAAGTGGTAACATAACAAAATATATAGATAAAGAAAACAGGACGTACACATTTGATTATGCCCCCAAGAAAATTGTGCAAACAAGTCCTACAGGCTTACAAAAAACATATATCACAAATAACCGAAAAGACGTAATTGCAATAATAGAACTTGATACAAAAACTGGAGAAGAGCGGTTATATGAATACAAGTATGATAAACGACATCTTTTACAAGCGGTTATACAAGGCGAAAAAACGCTTGCAAGTTACACCTACTATCCTGCGGGGCAATTAAAAACAGAAACAAATGGTGAAAAAGGAAAAGAAGACTACTGGGTAACAGAATATGAATATCATTCAGGCTCACGTTATAGCGTGCACAGAAAAAAATTTACAAAAGATGGTGTACAAGAGGGGCAAACATATTCAGAAACCTTTACAAGTGAAAAGGGTGGGAGGGAAATAAGTCATGAAATTCCCTTAAAAGGAGAAGAAGTATTTACTTTTGATTCATGGAATAGGTTAACTGCAATAGAAAATTTTATAGGAGAAACTACTAAAAGAGAGTTAAGTCCAGAAGGAAGGGTGCTGCAAGAGCAGTCAACCTTTGGAGGCTGGTATGAGACAGAGTACAATAATCTCGGCCAAGTAGTATTTTCATCTGAAAAAAATCAAGATGGGGTTACCTTTTTATATAATGCAGATGGCTCTGTAAAATCAAAAAGAGATTACGATGGAAATATTACACAATATGAATACAACAAGCAAGGATTATTAGAGGTCGAAAAAAATGATATAGGTTCAGTTTTTTATGAATACGATACTATCGGAAGGCCTGTATCCGTTATTGTGGGACAGACGAATAACATAAAAAATGCGGAACAGTATACGAAAATTGAGTATTCAAGAGATTCAAGGAGTATGGCCATTGACTATGGAGGTGTTTATAATGAAGTGTATATTCTCAATGCATGGGGTGATATTGTTCAGAAAATTGATGGTGAAAAAAATGCAATTGGTTTTGAGTATAATTCTTTAGGGCAAGTTAATAAGGTAATTGATGCATATGGAAATAAAACATCATATGAATACAATGCATTAGGAAAAACTTCTCGCATTATCCATGCTGACAATAGCGAAGAACTGTACACGTACAACAATATTTATCAGTTACAAAAAGTTGAAGATGCTATTGGCATACAATGGCAAGGCTCATTTGATGAAGCGGGAAGACTCATCGGCGAGCGCGGGAGAAACATTGTCGAAAAAAGGTATGAGTATGATAATCTTGATAGAATTACACAGGTAAGCATTCAAGAGGAAGAGATTGAAGCATATAAGTATTCTGATTATGGAACAAACACTGTTTTTATTGACGGGAACAATAATAAGTATACCTATTCTCTTGATTCGTTTGGGCGTTTAGTAAAAGAAACCAACCGTTTAGGGGACTCCCAAGATTATGAGTACAGTAGTTCTGGAAAGCTTATTCGGAAATCCGATTTTAATAAGGGCGAACAATTTATAACATTTGACAAAAAGAATAATAGTATTAGCAATCTCTATAGTGATAATTCTGAGTCGACACTACAGTATAATTTTTTAGGACTTGTAACCGAAGCTAAGAATTCCACAGGGAAAATCATTTATACATATAATAAGGCAGGTTTGCTTGAAAGCCAGTTTGATGAAAATGCAGGGGAAAAAACGTATTACATTTATGATAAGGCAGGAAGACGTATACGCTATGTTTCAGGTAATAGGGATGTTTTATATGATTATGGTAAAAATGGGGAATTACTGCGCGTGCATGATAAGTCTCAAAACCTTTCGGTTCAGTATACCTACGATAGCCTTATGAGGGAAACATCGAGAGTATTTGCAAATGGGGTAAAGCAGCAAACCTATTATGATGAAGTGGGAAGAATTATATTAATAAAAGAGGCTCGTGCTAATAATGAAGTGCTTCGCGCAGAGGGTTATGCCTACAATGAGCTTGGGCAAATTTTCTTAAAAGTTAATGAAAAAGCACTCATTACAAAGTTCAAATATGATATCCAAGGAAGATTGGTCGAGGTTTTTTATCCCTATGAAGAAGAAAAAGTTCTTTTAGATAAACAAGAAGCATCAGAGGCTGGGCTGTTTTTTTCAGAAAGTGCAGGTAAGGTAGAGCTTTTAAATCTTTCAAATAGGGAGTATAGAGAAGCTACAAATCTTTTAAACAAGATTAGCTATGGGCGTTCAAATATTCTTAGAAGTTCTCAAGCTACGTGGAAAGAGTTTTTTACATACGATAAAAACTCAAATCGTCAAACAAAAACTACTGCGTGGGGAACAGTTGCCTATTCATATGATGCAGAGAATCGCTTAACACACTCTGGGGTGCATGGAGGAGGCACAAGTTTTACCTATGATGCCAATGGAAATCTATTACGTAAAAACAATGGATACAAAGCAGAACAGTTTATGTATAACGGTAGTAATCGCATGATAGCATCAATGAGTATTGATAACTTAACGAAAACGAGCACAACGACAAAGTATAATTATGATGCTTTTGGAAGGCGAAATACAGTTCAAAATGAAGGATTTGTAACAATGCGCACCTTGTACGATGGGCTAAGTCATGATATAATTAGAGAGTCAGAGGTGTTTACCAGTGGAGAGTTTGCAACAAACTTTGCGGGGCACCGGTTTGGTTACACGGTAACTGAATCAACTTCTGAGAGATATCTTTTTATAGATGAAACTCATGCTAATAGTGATTTTGAAGCTATGAGCAACTATAAAAGTGTAGGAAAACATTTTACAGGAGCTAAAGCACCACTCTATGCAAAAGGAGAGGCAGTTGGGATAAACTATACTGAAAGTGGACATTATACAACGCGCTATTTTGGTACTGATATTCTCGGTAGCATTCGCTCATCAACTCAAAACAATGCCCACCTTGAATCACGCTATGAATACGACGCATTTGGTGCCCCGTATAAAGGCGAATTTATTACAGGCTTAACTAATGGGTATGCAGGAAAACCATACAACTCTGAAACAGGCCTATACAATTATGGTTATCGAGATTACAATCCAATACAAGCAAGGTTTACAACTGTTGACCCAATTAGAGATGGCAACAACTGGTTTAGTTATGTTGTGAACGATCCAGTGAATTTTGTGGATATGTGGGGGCTAAGCGCAAGTGATGTAAAAAGAGTTGGTAACTGGATAGATAATGGAGATGGTAGCTTTACTGCTCAAGCAGGGGCAATGTTATGGGAGCTTAATGCAACAGGAAATAGTTGGACAGACTCTGATTATGATGCACGTCCAGAAGACTTGAAAATTGGGCAAACAGTGAGGTTTGGTGGAGTAGGGGAAGTCGCATTATCAAGTAATAATCGTAGTCATATTGAAAAATTACATCCAAGTCTACATTCTAGCGCTACACGAATGCTTAAGAACTTAAATTCTAAGGGAGTACATGTTGAAATAGTGTCATCAATTCGCTCATTTGAAGAACAGGATGCTTTGTATCAAATCGGTCGCGATGAAAATTTAAATCCTATTAAAGGTGGACAAATTGTCACAAATGCAAGAGGCGGACAGAGCACTCATAATTATGGGCGCGCTTTTGATGTCGAAGTTTATGTTGATGGTTGGAAAAAAGATTGGGATTTTATGGGTGAAAATTGGCTTAGTGTAATAGAAGAAGGACAAAAGCAAGGTTTTGAATCAGGGTCAACGTGGACAAATCCTTATGATCCTCCGCATTTTGAAAATCTTGGGGGAAAAACTATAAAAGAGCTTCGGAATGAATTTTTGGAAGGAGTAAATAAATGAAGAAAAGTCTTTTTGTGATTCTTCTTGTTTTTATGTTAAACATAGTTATATCCGCAGAAAAAAAACCTGAAATCTTTTTTAACGAATTTGAACTAAGCATTAAGGATTATGTTATGGAAACCTTTGACATTACTTCTCAAAAATCTGAAGGGCAAGTATTGTTTGTTTTTACGAATAATGAAAATAAATTCTTTAGAATGGAGCTATTTTCATCTGTTGGCAAAACTGTGTATACGAGTTTCTATGACTCGGATTCAAATTATTGGTATATTGAAAAAAAGGCTTTCTTTTACGATAGTCCATTCGACATAAACAACTCAGAGATTAGTATTTCATATTTCAGATATAATGATAGTATTTTTAAATATAATGCGGAAGAAAAGGTCTACATCGAAGGTTTAAGTATTGACACTTCCCCTGCAGTTACTGATTTTAGATCTGTAGAAGATTTGATTGCGTTAAATTTAGACTTTATTAAGAAAAGTGAGTCGAAGTAACACTTTTTCGCACGCAATGCTTATCAAAAGGTAGCTAGTAGGTCAGATTCTGACTTTGATGTACAGGCAATGGATTGTAAATTGAGTAAACGCCAGGACTATCGGCAAAACTAATTATACGTAACTATAAACATAAAAAAAGCCAGATGCGAGCAGTGTAACTAGTTTTTATAATCCGCATGTAGAACCTGGGAGTATTATGACTTGGGAGGGTGGAAAAGGAGCTTCTTTCACCGGTCATGTTGCGACTGTTACAGATGTAAAACGTGATAAAAATGGAAATGTAACTGAAATTACAATTATTCATGGACATTTAAATGCCCCTACTAACACAGAGATTATAGCAAATCAAGCAACATTAGATTCTTATCGCGGTGTTTTTAACGGGTTTGCTGAAATAGGAAAAAACTCAACAACTCAATTGAAAAATAAATAGGAGAACAAAAAATGATAAAAAAAAATGTGCTCATATTTTTGTCTATAGCAATAGTCTGGTCACTCTACAGTAATGATGTAGTATGGGGGCAACATCTTTCAAAGAATGAAGTTAACTCTCTTAGAGATTATTCTATCGTATATAATATCGCAATTGAGGATAAAGAGGTCAGTATTTTTGCAAAGGAAAGTATCGCTCAAAATAAAGTTTCAACGCGCAAATACGAGACAACTAAAATAGTTGTGCTTAAAGATACCAATGGAAATTTTCTTGATTCATTTGTATGCGAAATATATGAAAATACTGGCCCAACAAGCTCATTTGTTGATGAGGGGAGTATAAGCTTTAGCACAAAAGTATATGAGAATATTGCTTTACAAAATAAAATAATATTTGGATTTGTGTACATAAATCAGCATTCAAATAACATCGAGTTTTATAAAGCACTTGATAAGAATTCGTTTATAGGAAGTGTTGTGGTGAGTGATGATTATATTATCTTTACAACAGACCTAGGGCCAAATTTGGCAAAAATATCTTTGAAAACGCGAGAAATAACTCCCTATGATACTAGCGTCTCGGGAAATCTCTATGCATTTGACCGCGCGCCGTATATTGCACTTCTAGAACAAGGCATAGAATATAATCGAGTTACAGAGCGTAAAACAATACTAGACGAACCAAAACAATATTTGATTACTGAAACAGATGTAATTCCTGCAACAAAAAACTATGAGGTAAGAGAAGCGCAAAAACTAATTGATTTTAGGTCATGGTAAGCATAAAAAAAGCCTATATTGCTAGAGCAATATTGTAGCTGAATGAACAAATATTAATTATTCATTGTTAATTACTAATTACCTACACATACTTTTCAAAAATCTTCTTTAGCCTTTCGCCGCCAATAATTTTCATAAAATTAGCTAAGCGGGGCCCTTGATCTTTTCCAACAAGTACTTGATACATGGCAGTAAACAAGGCTTTTGGCTCAAGTC